>CBHRAM010000009.1:0-30869 GCA_966076165.1 uncultured Chitinophagaceae bacterium | reverse complement strand
GGTAGATCCACTTTTCTGAAGTTTAGCAATAAATGCACTTAAAGTTGCTGCATCAAAAGCAACATATTGAGACTTGTTATCGTCATCGCTAAACTTCCTGTAATAGTTGCTTTGTAAAGCAGCGGCATAGTTTCCTGATACAATTTCTCCGCCACTACCGGCAACTCCAATCAACTGAGTTTGCTCAGAAGAAACAGCTGCGGTTTCCTGATTAACAGAAGCCGACTGATCTTTTTGGCAGGCAGCAAAAACTACCATAACAATCACTGCTGTCAGTGATGCGCCAATGATATTTGAAAACTTTTTCATAACAATTTTTTAGCTTTAAGCAGGTCTAGCCTCATTTACAGGCTATTATATTATCCTGCAAGTTAACATTTCCTTTTTTTTCGGTAAAACTAATTTTAGGGGCACCAAAAGTAAAAATCATAAATTATTAATAATCAATTAATTAGATGTTTTTAATTGATAAAAAAACGGTGTTTTTACGCTTATATTACGTTGAAAACACCGTTTTTTTTGCGTATTTTCAACATTTTGGAGGTTTAATAGCCGTTTGACAGTAGACAATCCTTTTGTTTTTCTGTTGATTTATTGAGTTGAAATACCCGGTTTTCGTCTTTTAAACTATCTCCTTTTTTGATCCAAACCGGACTTTACTGCCGTGTAGAAATATACTTTCTTATGAAAGCCCGATTCGTTAACCAGATAAGTAATAAGACCCCCAGAGCACAGAAGATCATGCCTGTAGATGGGAATGCAGCTATATAAATGTGTTGCCCAAGCAGCAAATGATGCAAATAATATTGGAGAACAGAAATAACTAAAATCGATACGGCTATTATAATAACATTCACCGGGAAAAATTGCCGCATTAAAAATTTACGCAACTGGGCCGGTGACGCCCCCAGGGTTATAAGTAAAACAATCTCTTCTTTACAAGATGCAACTGTCAGCTGAATAAACAGGCTGAAAATTAACATGGCAAACGCAAGCAGAATAATCCCGGTGATCCCCGAAATGGTAACCACCAGATCTACCACTTGCCGATACCGGCTGAAACGGGTTTTATCAGCATCGGTCGTTAAATTTTTCTGCCGCAAATAGTCGGTCAGTTTTGGATTGCCGGGATCCTTGGTTCTGATGATCACCCGTGACGGCTTTGTATCCTGGTTCTTTCCAAAACGGCTATTGCCCCAGTTCATAAACTCCTGCGGTACCAGTAATGAAGAGATCCTGTCGCTAAACCCTACTACACGCCCGTTAAAACTTACTACACCTCCAGGACCACCATACAAGTTGATCTTGAAAACGATCATTTTTACTACTCCCTGGGTAAGCTGAGGTAAGTTCTGGGAAAAAGAAAACTGAAAATTGTAAAAATCCAGAAACATATTCGGAACAATTACCGGAACAAATGGCATTGTTTCGTCCCATTTCCAGTCTTTGCTGGTCACATCAATAAAATCATTAGGGACACTTTCAAAAGCTATGTCTGTATAAAAGGGGAAGCGGGTGCTGTTGCTTTGGATGGAAGCTTTAAACCTACTCGGACTCAATAACCCCACCGATTCAACAAAAGATTGTTTTTTCAACTCATCAATATCCTTCTCAGATAAAGCCGTAGCTCCCAGGTTCTGATCGTTTAGTATTTTATTTAGTACCAAAAAATTCGCAACACTATCCTGATTGGTTTTGCTGTGCAAAAGATCGTTGAAATTCGACTGGACCTGAACAGCCGCAAGGATCAATAACATAGCTATAGATAGTCCTACAATCGCCAATACAAACCGGCTACGCCCGGAACCGGTACGTATGAGTTTTTTTAGTAGGGCTTGTAATCCGTGCATTTGATCCTGTTAACGGCTTTAAAGTGAATACTGCTTTGTATAGGTAAAATTCATGTCCTCGTCCAGATCTGTAATGATAAAACCGGCATTTCTTTTGCGGCACTCAGCTTCAATTAAGGCAGCGGCTTTTTGTGTATTGGCCAGATCAAGATGACTGAAAGGTTCATCCATGATCAGCCATGAAAAAGGTTGTACCAGGGCCCTAATAATGGCGATCCGTTGTTGCTCACCATAGCTGCATAATCCTGCCGCCTGCTCCATAACATGACCCACACCCAATGTTTCGGCCATACTATCAATTACAGTTGCATCACAAAATGGTGTTTGCAATACCCTCTTTAATTCAATATTCTCCCTGGCTGTTAAATTGGGAAATAATCGTAGATCCTGAAAAATGATACTGATATGCTGTTGCCTGAGGGTTGCGAGCTCATCTTCTTTAATATTTAATAGAGATGTATTATCTATACGAACATCCCCTTCAAAATCATTCCGCAACTTATAAAGGATATGAACCAATGTGGTTTTACCTGTTCCACTGGGAGCTTTGATCTTTACAAATTCTCCCTGCTCAAGCTTCAATATATTGTTCCATATATCCGATTTTCTTTGTGAAAAACGGTCTTTCAAAGGAACGGGTATTATTTGATCGAGAGCTATCGTCATTGTTAAACCGAAAATACAATGAATTAGAATGAAAAAATCCCGCCTGCTTAATGCAGACAGGATTTTCTGTTAATCTACCTGTTAATATTAATTGGTTCTGATGATTGCGGGAACACCCCCCGGGAACAACTTTTCTTCCATCTCTCTTTCCCTTTTCGCCTGTACACGCATATCTACAGCAATATCAGTAAGCAGGCTGGTTAATGTAACGAGACTGTTCTGTTTCTCATTCTGCAATCTTATCTCCAGCTGTGCCTTTATATTTTTTCCATCAAAATTATCTGAAGTGGCAATCATGTCTTTAAAAGTAGATTTGGCATTATTCAAAGAATGACTGTAAGCTCCGGATGAATCTCTTGTAAAACCATTCAATGTGCCCGCTATATCAAAATACAATACAGTGGATTTGCCCCTGAACTTGTCCAACGCTTCTTTATTGATGGTAGATTTTGTGGTTTTAGAGATATATTGAACATAGGTAAGCGAATCACTCGCAATGGTCAGGTTCTTTTCATCGGCAATAATATATAAGCCCATAAAAGAGAATAGCCCACCCGCTTTATAAGTACTGCCTTCTTTTTTCAGAATACCGTGTTCAACACCTTTGTCCATCACTTTGGCAAAAGCTACTTTATCTCCCACGGGAGCAGTCAAAATCATTTTTCCGAATGGTTTTTTCTTTCTCATACTGGTTTCGTCTGTCTTGGAGTCTGGCTCAAGATTAGCCATATTCACATCAGAAACAACCACAGCAATATCTCCTTTTAATGATTTATAGAGGTCCTGGCTGGTAAAGCCTGTTTTCTCCATAAAGCTGTTTACAAGCCCCTCTACTTCCAGTTGCTTAAGAATGCCACCGAATATCTCGGGGTTGAAAGCTGCGAGAACAATACCATTGATATTTTGTGAAGGATAATTCTCGATCATGGAAAGATTAACCGTAGGCCCTGCATACTGTTTCAACACACTTCCCAATAACTGGTTGGTATAGCTGGTAGATTTTGCAACGATCTTGCCGTCATCAAAGCTTAATGTGGCTGTCACATAATTGTCTTTCAGCAATTCTTCCAGTTTCGGGATCTGTAAAGGCAACATACTTAAACCAGCCAAAGAACTGTTTGCACTGGTAAACACATACCCATCGGCTTTCTCTTTGAACATGTCTGTGAATATGTCAACATCAGCCAACGACTCCGTGGGTTTTTGGGTAAAATATTTGCCTACCTGTACTTTCATTTCTGCTTCTGTATTAGCAGGGTTGGGCCTTTTGAAGGTCATTTCAGCAGTATCATAAACCGGTTTTTGTACATGGGTGTACATAGTAACAATCACCTGTTGGTCGTTCCATGCCAACATGGATCCGGCACCAAATACGAGGTAACTATATTCTTTTTCTTTTTTGATCTCTTTGCCTTTCATCTCCTGCTGTGTTTTCAGGTAGGCCTCTAGTTTTGCTGGCTCTTTGAGGCTTCCCATGACACTCACTGAGTTTGACAGGCTATTGTCTCCATTGGTTTTCTGTACCATAAAGACAAACAATCTTCCGTTCCAGTCTATACCGGCATTCTCTCTCAGTTCGTTCAGTCTTGCTTTATCTTTCGTATCAAGGGAATCATTTTTAAATACCCGTTTGATCAGGGTGTCGATACTGATCCCGCCTTTTTGCAGTTTATCCTGCATTTGCTGGGGATCAAGCGAAAGAACAAAATTGGCCTCTTTAGGAATGTATTTGGCTTCTTTAGGTGTTTTGTTCTTGCAGGATACAATAGTAACGGCAATAAGTAAAACGATAAAAGAAGTACGAAAGATCTGCTTCATAAAATAGAAAGGTTTAGGTAGAAGGCATAAAGTTAACTTTTGCCTTCTATAACCCGCTGTTAAAGGGTTGTTACTGCATAATAGCCTGATAAATGGCTTCCTGGATGGTTGGACGCACGTTTAACTGGCTCAGTTTGTTGTTGTTACGTGTTGGGGTTACCCTGTTTGACAGAAAAATATATACCAATTTGTATTTAGGGTCTACCCAAACGCAGGTACCCGTAAACCCGGTATGTCCAAATGTTTCGGGTGATACACTGGCTGATGGATAAGGTTCTTTCCGGGTTGCATTGTCTTTTTCCGGTTTATCAAAACCTAACCCTCTGCGGCTTACCTTACTGTTATAGGCAGTGAATTTATCTACGGTTTCTTTTTTAAGTAAACGAACCCCATTCAACTCGCCGCCATTCAACAACATCTGGTATAACTGGGCCAGGTCGTAGGAATTGCTGAACAGACCGGCATGCCCGGCTACTCCGCCAAACATTGCGGCCCCTTCATCGTGCACATCACCACGGATAAGTTGTTGACGGAAATGTTTTTCTTCTTCAGTAGGCACAATCAGGTCTATCGGCATCAATTCTCTTGGTCTGAAAGTAGTTGAGGTCATGTGCAGCGGTTCATAAAATGTTTCTCTTACATACTCATTCAAAGGTTTGCCGCTAACGGCTTCCACGATCTTTCCGAGGAAGATAAAATCATTGTCACTATACACATAATGATCCGGCGCAGTGAGTTTGCTTTGCAGGATGCGTTTGTACAAAGTATCCTCCCAGTCATTTCTTACATACAAACCTTCCGCCGCACGAAACTGGTGCTGTGCATCTTTTGCTGTTGAGAAATATTCGGGTTTAGGTTTGCCGGTAGCTGTATCTATCACTTCCCTGTAAAAAGGAATAAAAGGGTTCAGGCCCGCCTGGTGAAGAAGGATATCATTCAGTTTGAGCGGCGCCTTATCTGAACCTTTTACCCATGGCAGGTAATCGCCCAGCGTTTTATGCAGGTCGATCTTTCCTTCTTCATATAATTTCATGATCGAAACCGTGGTGGCCGACACTTTGGTAACAGAAGCCAGATCATAAACCATATCGGTGGTGATGGGTTCTTTCTTATCAAAATTGGTATAGCCAAAAGCTTTATTATATACGATCTTTCCTTCTTTAGCTACCAATACCACGCATCCGGGTGCGGCGCCTTTCGCAATGGCATCGTTCGCGATCACATCAATTTTATTAAGGGCATCGGAGCGTAGTCCAACAGATTCAGGTGTTGTAACCGGGAAGTAGCTGTTGTAAACAATCCCATCTCCAAATTTCAGGTTCTCTGAAACCGTTACAGGTAATTTTCCCTTGGCCTGTAATTTTCCCTCGAGGAGTTCAAAACCTGCCTGCTGTGTAATATCATCATCTTCATAACATACCACCAGGTTGGGGGCGGTGGCAATATTTTTAACAGCATATGGATTGCCAAACACGAGGGTAAGCGTTTGAGGAGTCTGAATACCATTTAATAAATAAACCGCAGCATTGCTGATACCGAAATTATTGGCAGGTCTTCTGCTGAAATTATGGAGGCCCGCTACTACCACATCATAATTTTTCTCTTTGATGGTATTCATAAGCCGCGTCGCAGAAGCACTATCACTTTTGTCTATGATCACAACACTTGTTTTATCATCCTGCAATTCTTTACCGATCGATGCCCTGCTTCCGAATACGTAGATATCAGCATTGTATTCTGTACGAAGCCTGGCTGCAATAGCCGTTTCACCAGCGGAGCCGATGCATACGTAGGCGATTTTTTTACCTTTTGCAATCGGAAAGATGGCCTGGTTCTCTTTATGTAAAAGGGTAAGTGCATTATTGCACAAAAGTGTTTTGATCCGAACAGTTTGTGCATTCAGGTCATTTACCAAACCTTCTGTTTCTATGGGTTTTAAGTTATTTAATCCCAGGTGATATTTGGCGAGTAATACTTTTTTAACCCTCGCATTCAGGTCATCCCAGGTAAGTTTTCCTTCTTTGATAGCTTGCTTTACTTTGGCAATACTGCCGGGTATATCGCCAGGCAGGCATAGCAGATCATTGCCGGCAATCAGTGATTGCACAGAAGCATCTCCCTTCGGGAAAAACTTTGCCACCCCCTGCATTTCTAAGGCATCTGTAAAGGAAATACCCTGGTAGCCAAGCTCATTTCTCAATAGTTCTGTTACATTTTTATAAGATAATGAACTTGGGAGGTTAGTAGTTGTATCAATTGAAGGAATAGCGAGGTGTGCTGTCATCACACTTCCCACACCTGCTTTGATCATTTCCCGAAACGGATATAATTCCAGATTATCCAGTTGCTCACGTGTTTTGTTGATCACGGGAAGGTCTTTGTGTGAATCCACAGAAACATCTCCATGTCCCGGAAAATGTTTCGCGGTAGCCATTACACCTACATCCTGCATCCCTTTCATATATTGAACCCCGTATAACCCTACTTTGTATTTGTCTTCACCAAAACTTCTGTCGTTGATCACCGGGTTCATCGGGTTATTGTTCACATCCACATCAGGCGCATAATTAACCTGGATACCTATCCGCTTGCATTGTTCTCCAACAGCTTTACCAAATGCATAAATGAGTTTTGCATCCTGCGTTGCTCCCATCATCAGCTGACGGGGGTAATTGATCACACTATCTAAACGCATACCCAACCCCCACTCACCATCAATAGCGATCATCAAAGGCGTTTTGGCGATAGACTGGTACAGGTTGGTCAGCATAGCCTGTCTTACAGGCCCACCCTGAAAAAAACACAGGCCCCCTACATTATATTTCTTGATCTGGTCTATTACTTCCGCCACATGCTCGGGGCCCATATTGCTGTGTGCACGTATGATCATCAGTTGCGCAATACGCTGGTCCTTACTCAGTTTCCTGAATTTTTTCTTCACCCATTTTTCTGCAGCAGGTGTTTTTTCATAAAAATTTTGTGCAGACAGGGATGCTGCAAACAAAGAGAGGACAAACAGGAATCCTAATTTTCTTTTCATAGTACTTTCTTGAGGTGGCACAAGGTAACAATTATCGCGTATTGGCAGATTGGTGATGTGATTAAAGGCCTGCGCATAAAAAAGCCGGAACAACTGTTCCGGCTTATATCTTTTTATGTAGCTTATGCCTGCTCTTCTGTATCTTCTTCAGGTTCTTCGCTCAGTTTGGGGTCTACATTATTGGCTTTGAGGATCGCATACCATTTTACCATTTTTTTCATATCGCTGGCATACACGCGTGCAAAATCCATATCCGGATATACTTTCTGGAAATAGGCTTTTACCGCTGCTGCATCTTTATCAGACGGCAATGCTTCCTTACTCTTGCCCATGGCCTGGAAAACGTCTACCAGGTTCACATTGTCGCGAACAGTATATACTTCAATACTTTCCAGATGTGAAAAATTATGTACGCGGCTGCTGACGAATTTTGTGGTCTGATCGTCCAGCGATTTCACAATGGCGCCATCTGTTTTGCTGCCTACCAACTCAAATAAACCGTTCAGTCCGGTTATTGATATTAATTTACTGTATTCCATGTTTTTGATTATTAGGAGGTGCAAAGTAAGGGGAAAATGAAGAAAACCGTCCTTCCGGACGGTAATCAGGCATAATTTATCGTTATTCTAACCTTGTTTTAAGATTTTGAAGGGGGATCAACCATACGTTTTGATGGATTCGCCGGCTGCATTTCAAAGACTGCTATTTTGCAGCATCCATCTCTGATAATGCGGCGTCTAATCTGGTTTTTAAGGTCTCATAATCGGTAAACCCCTTTGCCAGTAGCGTAAATTTTGTTTCAGAATTCTGTAACAGTACACAGGGATAGCCGGTTACCTGTAATTGTTTGCATAACTGAAACTCATAGTATGCCTGTTCCTTGTATTCTTCACTTTTTAATTTGGTATAGAAAGTTTCAGGGTTGATACTGTACTTCTCCAGCAGGTGCCGGTAGGCTTCATCATCAGTAAGGTCACGGCCTTCATAATGGAGAGCGTATTGCAGGTCTGCGGCAAATTCTACCTGCCTTTCCGGATAAAACTCTTTAAAAATACACAACGCAATAGCAGGTTTTTCTGAATGAGGGAACCAGTCGCTCAGTTCAGGATTATTGATATGCCATAAATAATCGGCTCCAAATTTAATACCGGTATATTCTTCCACCGTTGTATATGCTTTTTGGATATATCCGGCTGTAGCGGCAATCGGCACAGGTTTTTCAGCCAGGATCATTCCTCCGGAAAGCACTTCTATCTGTAGGTTGGGGTATTCGGCAGCAATTTTCTTCATAACCGGACTAAAACCATAACACCAGCCGCAATAGGCATCGTAGCAGTAAAAAAGGATCGGGTTCATGCGGCAAAGATAAACAAGTCTGTAGTCTGTTGTTTGTGGTCTGTGGTTATGA
Organism: uncultured Chitinophagaceae bacterium; assembly: GCA_966076165.1. GTDB lineage: Bacteria > Bacteroidota > Bacteroidia > Chitinophagales > Chitinophagaceae > Sediminibacterium. The sequence goes on along the minus strand of CBHRAM010000009.1, from coordinate 22,087 downwards.
TTCTTTTATATCTTTGTTTTTTAAATGTGGACCACTAACCACAGACTACAAATCACAAACTTATTCCTATGCCCGGTTTTGAATTATTTGGTGAAGAAGAAAGAAAAGAAGTGAACGATGTGCTGGAAACAGGCATCCTGATGCGCTATGGTTTTGATGGACCCCGGAAAGGTGTGTGGAAAGCCAAAGAACTGGAAACGGCGATTACCGAAACGTTTGGTTGTGAATATGCACAACTCACTTCAAGCGGAACTGCTGCATTAACTACTGCTATGGCTGCACTGGGTATTGGTGCAGATGATGAAGTGATCATGCCCTCCTTCACTTTCGTGGCCAGCTTTGAAGCGGTATTGAGTGTAGGTGCTGTTCCGGTACTCGTGGATATTGATGAAACACTTACATTAAATCCCGACGCCGTTCGTGCTGCCATTACTTCAAAAACAAAATGCATCATGCCCGTTCATATGTGTGGCAGTATGGCCGACCTGGATGCATTGAAACAGATCTGTACAGAACATAAACTGATTCTGCTGGAAGATGCCTGTCAGAGCATCGGGGCATCCTATAAAGGAAAATCATTGGGAACGATCGGTGATGCCGGAACCTTCTCTTTTGATTTTGTTAAAACAATCACCTGTGCGGAAGGTGGCGTGGTGATGACGAATAATAAAGACATCTATATTAAGTCTGACGGATATACCGATCATGGCCATGACCATTTAGGCGTTGACCGTGGTGCCGATCTGCACCCTTTTATCGGCTATAACTATCGTATCAGTGAACTGCATGCAGCCGTGGGCCTGGCGCAGATCCGGAAACTGGCAACTTTCCTCTCTTTACAGAAAAAGAATAATAAAGCTTTGCGTGCTTACCTTGAACAGATACCGGAAATCAGTTTTCGTGTTGTTCCTGAAGGTGGTGACGACAGTTGCAGCTTCCTGAGTTGGTTCCTGCCAACAGAAGAAATTACGAAAGCGGTAGTATCTGAAATGAAGACACAAGGCATATTAGCCGGTAATTTTTATTGGTTTGTCAACAACTGGCATTATATCAGCAAATGGGATCACCTGAAAAATGCAACAACGCTTAGCGCGTTAAACCCAACGCAGAAGGCCGCTTTATTAAAATTAAAAGACACTTCTTTCCCAGCCAGTGATGCCATCATGAGCCGTTGTATTTCTACGGCCATTGGTCTGTTATGGACCGATGAGCAGATCAAAGAAAAAGGGGAGAAAATGGTTGCAGCGATCAAGAAGGTATTAAGCGAACACCTGCAACACGTGTAAGCGGATGGCAGCTGCAGTAATAAACCGGATTAATTTTTCGGCAGAAACTTCTGTGGTTGCTTAAAGTCTTTCCCTTTGCCTTCCAGCGCATCTACATAATCAAGGCTTCCTAAACGGATCCTGAAAGGAACTTTCGTGAGCTTTTCCAACTGCAATTCTTTTTTACAAAAAAAAGGCAGATTGCTGCTGTAATAATTTTCCGGCAACAGTCTTAGCGGGTAATTTTTAAGGCTGTCAATGTTTTTGGGTTTCTCGGCCACCCATGGCAAAGCCTGCTGCGCTGTACAGGTAAGCGCCGTAATTAGCAATAAATTCACAAACAAACAAATTGCTTTCACTCTTGGGTTGCTTTCTTTTGTATGTAAATTTACGGCATTAAACCAAACCGGGATTTACGGGATACGGATTACTTAATTCGTACTTCGTGCCTGGTCGTTCGAACTTATTATGTCTCTTAGTCAATCATTACAGCAGAAACTATTACAAAAACTGTCACCGCAGCAGATACAGCTTATGAAGCTGTTGCAGGTGCCTACTGCCAATCTTGAGGAACGGATTAAAGAAGAACTGGAAGAAAACCCCGCTTTGGAAATGGATGAAGAGGGACATGAGGATGAATTTACAGAAGATAACCAGGATGAATTTGACAACCCCACAGATGATGATGCCGATCTGGACGGGAGTGAAGAAGAATATGACAACGTTGATATCAGCGAATACGTAGTGGATGACGATGGTGAGATCGCTGATTATAAAATGAAGGATGATAATTATCCGGAGATGGATGATCAGAAAGTGATACCCATTAAAGTGGAGTCAAGCTTTCATGACTTGTTACTGGATCAATTAGGGATGCTTGAGCTGGATGAACGTAGTTATAAAATAGCTGAACAGATCGTAGGCAGCTTAGATGATGATGGGTATCTGCGAAGAGAACTGAGTTCTATTTCTGATGACCTTGCATTTCGGCAAAGCCTTGTGGTAGAAGAAAAAGAGATCAAAGCGCTGATACAGCAGATACAACAATTTGACCCGGCGGGTATTTGTGCGCGTGACCTTCAGGAATGTTTGCTGCTGCAATTAAAACGTAAACTTACAGATGGAAAAAGTGTAGAGCTGGCGATACAGATCCTGAGTAAATATTTTGATGAGTTTACCAAGAAACACTACGAAAAGATCCAACGCAGCCTGAATCTTACCGATGAGCAGATAAAAGATGTGATCAACCAGATCATTAAACTCAATCCCAAACCCGGAGGCAATATTGGTGAGATCAATAAGGCAGAAAGCTATATAGTTCCGGATTTTTTTGTGCTGAATAATAATGGCCAACTCGAACTGACCCTGAATTCAAAGAATGCACCCGATCTCCGTATTAGTGAAGAGTACCGGGATATGCTGAAGGATTATGATAAGGGGAGTAAAAAAGACAAACGACAGAAAGAAGCGGTTCTGTTCATTAAACAAAAGATCGATTCTGCCAAGTGGTTCATTGATATGATCAAACAAAGGCAGGATACCCTGGTGGGAACCATGAGTGCGATCATGCGCCACCAGCAGGAATTCTTTCTTACGGGTGATGAGACCACTATGCGGCCCATGATCTTAAAGGATATTGCAGAACTTACGGGACTGGATATCTCAACGGTGAGCCGTGTGGCCAACAGTAAGTTTGTGCAGACCGAATTCGGGACCTACCGGTTAAAATTTTTCTTCAGTGAATCACTGAGCACCGATAGTGGGGAAGAGGTAAGTACAAGGGAGGTGAAGAAGATCTTGAGTGATATGATTGAAGCAGAAGACAAACGCAAACCCCTGAGTGATGAGGTGCTTACCGACATGCTTCAGGAAAAAGGTTATAATATTGCACGCAGAACCGTGGCCAAATACAGGGAACAGCTGAATGTACCTGTAGCAAGACTTCGGAAAGAACTCTAAAACCCTGTCTCAGAATAGTTAAGAATGGAACCCATTTCAGAAACCGCAAACCCAAAACCTTCGGCTTTTCTTACCATACCGGCTAAGGTTATTTCTTACCTGTTCCACCCATTGTTTATCCCAACCTATGTTTTTTTGTTCCTGGTATTCCAGTTTCCGTATGAGTTTTCCGGGATCACGGATTATCAGCTCAAACTAAGGCTGTTCAGTATTTTCTGGTTAACAGCATTCTTTCCGGCTTTTGCTGTTTTTTTATTGTGGCGGTTGAAATTCAGCGACAGTATTTTCCTGCGTACACAAAAAGAACGGATCGTTCCCTATATCATCACTATGTTCTTTTATTGGTGGATGTATTACCTGAGCCGAAATTTTACAGATCAGCCGGCTGTGTTGAAATTCTTCTACATGGGGATTTTTGCGGCTACCGTATTTGGGTTGATACTGAATAATTATTTTAAGATCAGCCTGCATGCCATGGGTGTTGGCGGGGCTTTGGCTGCGATCATATTGTTTGCCATGTATTACCAATCGCCGCTGGGCGTTTCCATGAGTGTGGCAGCATTGTTAACCGGTATCGTTTGTACTTCCCGTTTTTTAGTGAGTGATCATACTAATAAGGAAGTGTATACCGGTTTATTTGTGGGAATCGGTTGCCAGTTGGCGGCATATTATTTTGTTATGTAATTCTTCTACGCTTTTATTTCTTCAAATTCATTCAGGTAGATCCTTACCAGCAGGATAAATAAAGAGATCAGGATGGGCCCAAAGATCAGGCCGATAAACCCGAACAGGTTAATTCCTACGATTACACCAAAGGTAGTAACCAGCGGATGTGTATTACCGATCCGTTTTTGAATATAGATCCGGAATACACTATCCAGTACATTCATTACCGCCACACCGTACAGTAAAACCAAAATCCCTTTTGTGCTATGTCCCTCGGCAAAGAAGAGAATAGCCAATGAAAGATAAGCCAATGCAGATCCGATCATGGGTACCATTGCCGTTAAACAGGTAACCACAAACCAGAAAGCAAGATCATCCGCCCCAAGAAAATAATATCCGATCACGCCGATCACCCCTTGCAGGATTGCCGTAACCGGTATGCCCAGTGCATTTGAAAAAACCAGGTTACGGATCTCAGTGCCTACTTTTTGCAGGTTCTCGTTCTTTAGCGGAATATTTTTATAGAGCCAGCGCTCCATCTCCCGGCGGCTGACCAGTAAGAAATACAGAATAAAATACATGATCACAACGATCACAAGGGAATTAAAAGTGGCACCCAGCAGTTTGGGCAGCATCTGTGCAATGGCTGTGCCCAGGCTTTCAATATTCTTATCACTGATCAGTTTTATATGGTAATCGCGCTCAATATGTTCAATGAAAACTTTTAAACCGGTAATGACTTCATTCGAATGCTGTATGGCAAAATCGATCTTTGTGTACAGTACATTCACAAAAAGGGTAACAGGCAATAATACCATAAGAAAAGAGCCCAACATTAAACAGGAAGCCGCTAACCCTTTGCCCCAGTGCTTTTTATCAACCAGCCAGCCCATGGGTTTCTGCAATAAAATGTATAGTGTAACAGCACCCAGTAAAGCCGGCAGAAAAGAAGAAAGCTGCAGAAATAAAAAAATACCCAGGAATACCAGTATGCCGTAAAAACTGAGTTGCCTGATCTTGATCGAACTAACGGGTTGCATAGTAAATCAGTTGGATCGGAAAAATACAACAAATCATTGACGGGTTTTCATGAGTCCCCGGCGGGTAAGCTGGTTTCTTCTGCGTTTTTATCACTTTCTTTGCATCAAATAACCTAGAATCTTTTTTCATGTGGTATAAAGCAGGCAAGTTCATTCTCCAGCAAAGGCTGTTTTTATTGATCTTATTATTGGGCGCAACGGCTTTTATGGGTTGGAAAGCGTCTAAAGTTCAGTTGAGCTATGACTTTACAAGGGCATTGCCCACCGATAACCCCAAATACCAGGAATACCAGGCTTTCCTCAAAAAATTCGGCGGTGATGGTAATACAATGGTTGTGGGTATTGAGACTGATCAGCTTTTTACCGTTGGGTTGTTTAACCAGCTTGGACAATTACACCAGCAATTAAAAAAAGTATCCGGTGTTACCGAAATTCTCAGCATACCTGAAGTGGTGAACCTGAAAAATGACAGCATTAATCATAAACTGGTTCCAGAAAGGATCTTTCATTATCCGTATACTTCGCAAACTTCACTTGACAGTGCAAAAACTGCTTTTGAGAACCTTCCTTTTTATAAGAACCTTGTCTATAATCCGCAAACCCATAGTTATTTGATGGGTGTCAGCGTGAATAAAGACACCATCAACAGCAAAAGCCGTACAAGGCTGATCAATGATATCATGCGGGAAGTTGATGGTTTTGCGAAGATATCAAACTTACCCGTATATGTAAGCGGACTTCCTTTCATCAGAACCACTATCGGCAACCGTATCAAAGCCGAGATGAATTTGTTTTTGTTGGGATCATTGTTATTGTCCGTGATCACTTTATTTCTTTTCTTCCGGTCAATCAGCGCCACACTGATGAGTTTGCTGGTGGTTGGTATGGGTGTAGTATGGAGTTTAGGAACGATCGTTTTACTGGGATATAAGATCACCTTGTTAACGGCTATCATACCTCCCCTAGTAGTGGTGATCGGGATACCGAATTGTATCTACTTTTTAAATAAATACCACACAGCCTACAAAGAGCTGAACGATAAAGAGAAGGCACTGGTCACTATGGTAGGCCGCATGGGTATTGTAACCTTATTCTGTAATATTGCTGCTGCTATTGGGTTTGCTGTGTTTGCGCTCACGCATAGTGATCTGTTGAAAGAATTTGGAGCGGTAGCCGGTATCAATATCATGGCACTGTTCCTGATCTCTCTCATCTTTATTCCTTCCGTGCTGAGTTATCTTCCGCCGCCTAAAGAAAAACACACGCGCTACCTGGATAATGCATTTTTAGAACTGATCTTACTGCGTATTGAAAAATGGGCCTTTCATCATGCGAGATGGGTATATGGTGTTTCCATTGTGATCACTGTTTTTGCGGTGATAGGAATTTTCCGGATCAAAAGTGAGGGCTTTATTGTGGATGATCTGCCTAAAAATGATAAAGTGTACACCGACCTTAAATGGTTTGAAAAGAATTTCGGCGGTGTGATGCCTTTGGAAATAGTGGTAGACACCAAAAAGAAAAATGGATTGCTGAGAAGTACAAAACCGATAGCCAAGATCGAAGAGTTATCTGCCTATATCGCCTCTAATCCTGCAACAGCCCGTCCGCTTTCATTTGTAGAAGGATTGAAATTTGCCAAACAGGCTTATTTTGATGGGGATAGTATGAGTTATGCCATACCGTATGAGGCAGACCTGGCATTCATGTCGCCTTATTTACGTGCCAAGCCGGATAGTGCAGCAACACCCAAAACCAGTTTCTCCAAACTGATGAACAGCTTTATGGACAGCGCCAAACAGATGGCCAGGATCAGTGTGAATATGAAAGACGTGGGCAGTGCAAAGCTCCCCTTATTGCTGAACGATTTTCAGAAAAAAGCGGATGAGATCTTTGATACGGCTTCCTATCATGTAACCTTCACAGGCAGCAGTATCAGTTTTCTGGAAGGGTCCAGTTTTATCATCAAGGGATTGAAAGAAAGTATTTTCTGGGCCTTCTTGCTGATCACACTTTGTATGTTATACCTGTTCCGTTCTTTCCGGATCCTGGTATGTTCCTTAATTCCTAACCTGATCCCTTTAGTGGTAACTGCGGGTGTAATGGGCTGGGCAGGGATTGCTTTGAAACCGTCTACTGTACTGGTGTTCAGTGTGGCATTGGGTATTGCCATAGATGTAACCATCCGTTTCCTGATCAACTATAAACAGGAATTGCCACATTTTAACGGGAAAGTATCCGAAACCCTCGTGCAAACCATCCGGCATACGGGTATCAGTATCATTTATACTTCATTGGTACTGATTGCCGGGTTCATCATTTTTTGCTGGAGCGATTTTGGCGGAACCAAGGCGCTGGGCTGGTTAACCTCCCTGACATTGGTGGTGGGTACATTAACCAACCTGATTCTATTGCCAGTATTGATCCTGAGCACTGCAAAAAAAAGGGGCTAATATTATTCTCTGGCCCCTGCTTGTTGTTGTGAAGTAAAGCAAGCATTGCTCAACAATCCCTGTTATTGCAAGCCTGTTAACTATGCCCGTACAGTCTGGTTATTCCCGCATAGGTTTTGCAGCAAAAACAGACACAAATGATTAAAAATCATATACATTGAAATTGTCAATTTTTTACATGAGATTGATATTTTACAAATTAATGACTAAGGTTTATAGAAGGGGTTCTGTAAAAAACAATATTCTAAGTAACTGATAATCAATACTTATAATTTTTTGTTACACACCATAACCAATGTATTTGATGAAAATTGCAGCAAAAGACAACAATATGCTGTCATAGGTGTTTATGTTATCTTTTCTTTAACTAATTTGCACCCCCGCAAACAACTAAAAACTGAATTATGAGAAAATTAGTCACAATGTTATTGTGCGTGGTGTTGGCTATTACCCAAATAGCTGCCCAAACACGTGCGATAAAAGGACGAGTTACTGATTCTAAAAGTAACCCGATCGCGAATGCTTCTGTTGTTGTCAAAGGTTCCACTTCAGGAACAACTACTGACGCTAACGGAAATTTTTCAATCAATGTGCCGGCTACCGGAAAAGTGCTGGTGATCTCTTCTTTAAATTTTACTGCACAAGAAGTTGCGATTGGTACAAAAACCAGCGTTAACGTTTCCCTGTTATCTACTACCCAGGACTTGCAGGAAGTAGTTGTGGTTGGTTATGGTACCAAGAAGAAGTCTGATATCACAGGTTCTGTGGCTACTTTGAAAGCTGCTGAAGTTGAGAGCCGTCCGTTCTCATCTGTTGATAAGGCCCTTCAGGGTAAAGTAGCCGGTCTGCAGTCTGTTGCAGCTTCCGGTCAGCCGGGTGCTTCTCAGAACATCATCATCAGAGGTATCAGTTCTATCAGTGGTAGCAGTAACCCTTTATGGGTAATTGACGGTATCCCTGTTAACACAGGTGATGTATCCCGTTTACAGACCACTGCTAACCTGTTAAGTACTTTGAACCCCAATGATATTGAGAGTATCTCTGTATTAAAAGATGCGGCTTCTCAGTCTATCTATGGTAGCCGTGCTGCCAATGGTGTTATCGTGGTTACCACTAAAAAAGGTAAAGCCGGTAAAACCAAATTCAGGTTTGATACTGAGATCGGTCAAAACAATACTGCCTACAAAAATGCACGTTATCAGCCTTTAAATGCTAAACAATACATCGATATCACCCGTGAAGGTTTGACCAATTTAGGTCAGACACCGGCCCAGATCGATGCTACCTTAACCTCATTGGGTAATGGCAGCGGTATTGATTACAGCTGGCTGGATAATATTACCCGCAACGGTACTCAGCAACAATATAATATGAGTGCTTCAGGTGGTAATGATAAAACAACTTTCTTCCTGTCCGGCGGTCAATTCGTTCAGGATGGTACAACTATTAACTCAAGACTGACCAGGACCAATGGTAATGCCAGTATCGTTAACAATGCTACTGACAGATTGAAGATCGGTCTTGATATGAATATCGGTGTAGTTAGCCAGCGTGCCCCTTTAAATGGTGGTGCTTTTGGTAACCCGGTTTTATCTTCTTATTTCCTGTTACCTACCCGTTCTGCATATAATGCAGATGGTTCTTATAACTTAACTAACCTGGGAGGTTTACATAATACCATCGCTTTGTCTGATATGGACAAAAGGTTCCTGAGACAAATGGGTATCCGTGGTAGCTCTTATGCTGAATACAAAATCCTGGATAACCTGAAATTCAAATCTCAGTTTGGTATTGATTACAGCGTGTTGGAAGAAGATCAGTACAATAACCCTTTACATGGTGATGGTGCTGCTTCTAACGGTAGGGCGTTCTCTTATTATACCCGTTATTTTAACTGGGTATGGACAAACACCCTCGACCTGCAACAGAATATTACCCGTGGTGGCGATCTTTCGCTGAATGCACAGTTAGGTTATGAAGGACAGAAATCATCCGGTTATTTTAACTCAGTACAGGCACAGCAGTTTCCGCCAACTACTTTGTTAACTTTCCCTGCATCTGGTGCAACTCCGGTTACTGCCAATGCTTCTATTTCTGAATACTCATTTGCATCACAGTTTGCTTCTGCTGCGCTTAACTATAAGAACCGTTTTGTTCTCTCCGGAAGTTTCCGTAGAGATGGTTCTTCTAAATTCAGTGCCAACAACAAATTCGGTAATTTCTGGTCTGTTGGTGGAACCTGGAATGTTGACAGAGAAGCTTTCATGGAAAAAGTCAAATTGTTTACCCAGTTGAAGATCCGTTCTTCTTATGGTGTGAACGGTAGCAATACTGCGATCGGTAACTATGATGCCTTACCTGCTTATGGATATGGTGCTAACTATAACCAATTACCAGGTAGTGCACCAACCAACGTTGGTAACCCAGACCTGACATGGGAGTTGAACAAACCTTTCAATATCGGTATTGACTTCGGTATCCTGAAAAACAGGGTTGTTGTTACTGCTGAATATTATAAGAGAACTTCTGAGTCTCTGTTGCTGGCTGTGCCTGTTTCACGTACATCCGGATTCTCTACGATCACCAAGAACATCGGAACCATGGAGAACAAAGGAATTGAGCTTACCCTGAGTTTAGTGCCTGTATTGGCAAGAAACTTCAAATGGGAAGTTGATTTCAACTTTGCCAACAACAAGAACAGGGTAACTTCTTTACCTGATGGAAATGATATCGTGAGCGGTCTGTTCTTACAAAGGCCAGGTGTTCCTTTGAACTCTTTCTTCGTAAGAGAGTGGGCTGGTGTTGATCCTGCAACCGGAGATCCTCTCTGGTATGCTGATAATACACACGGAGCAACCACCAATGTTTATCCAGGTGTAGCAGCAAGGATCGTAGCCGGTAATGCACAACCTAAATATTTTGGTTCTTTGAGCAATACCATTACTTTCAAAAACTTTACCCTGAGTGCACAGTTGTATTATAACTACGGTAACTATGTGTATGATAACTGGGGTAGCTACTACTTAGGTTCAGGTTTTGGAGCTGTGTATAACAAAGTGGTTCGTCAGCTTGATCGCTGGCAGAAACCAGGTGATGTTACAGATATCCCTAAATACATTTATAACGGAAATAAGAACTTCCAGAACTCTTCTACTTTCTATCTGCAACAGGGTGATTTTATCAGGCTGCGTGAGATCCAGATCGGATATAACCTGCCAAAAAATATCCTGACAAAAGCAGGCCTGAGCAGTGCGAATTTCTATGTAAGAGGTACCAACCTGTGGACATGGGTTAAGGATAAAAACCTTGCGTTTGATCCAGAACAGGGAACCAACAGTACATCTAACCTGAACGTTTTTATTCCTAAAACTGTAACTGTAGGACTTAGTGTAGCATTCTAATACAGTTTTTAAAACATTTATATTATGAGAAGAATATTTAATAATAAGATGTTGCTGGTAATAGTGTTACTCGCAACAATGGCATCTTGTAAGAAAGAGTTTATTGAGTTAAGCCCGTCTACCTCTTTAACTCCTACACAGGCATTGGGTACAGAAGCGGATCTTCTGGTAGCTTTACGTGGAGCTTATTCAGGCTTACGTGGAGTTGATTTCTTCGGAAGGTCTATGCCAATCTGGGGTGATATCATGGCCGACAATGCTTACCAGTCTGCCCTGAACACCAACCGTTATACATTCTTTAATGATTATAGCGATACCAAAGGTGCAACAGCCGCTGATGCAAACGTAGTAGGTTTATGGACCTCTGCTTACTCAGTGATCCTGAGGGCCAATAACATCATCAATACAACGCTGGCTTCAAGTCCTAATGTTGATCAATACAAAGGGGAAGCATACGCAATCAGAGCATTATGTTATTTTTCATTGGTTCGCCATTTTGCAAAACCATATGCTGATGATCCTGCTGCTTTAGGCGTTCCTATTATCACTACTTACAACCCGGATCTGAAGCCTGCGCGCAGCAAAGTATCTGAAGTGTATGCTTTGATGATCGATGACCTGAACAAGGCGTATACCCTGATGACAAAATATACCAACTCATCACAGTTCAGCAAATATGCTGCAAAAGGGTTACAGGCTAAAGTTTATCTGAACATGAATGATAAGACCAATGCTAAAACTGCAGCATTGGATGTAATCAATAACGGCGGGTTTACTGTTGTAACAGCTGCTACCCATGCTTCTTACTGGGCTAACTCAGCGGTAACTACCAACAAGATTGAAACTTTATTTGAAGTTTCTTCTGATGCGGTTTCAAATCTGGCTTTTGATGCATTGAGCTATCTGTACAGCCAGGCAGGAAACTACGGTGATCTGCTTTGTGCAGATGATCTGTATGCATCTTATAGTGCAGCAGATGTGCGTAAAGCATTATATGCAACAGGAACACGTGCAGGTCTGCCTTCTGTGTTTGTAAACAAATACCCTGTTATCTCAGGTGACCTGAGTGATACTAAGGTGTTGCGTTTGAGTGAGATCTACCTGATCGCTGCTGAAGCGTCTTTGCCAACCAACGAAGCAGATGCATTGACTTATGTAAACTATATCACCAGCAGAAGAGGTGCGAATGCGATTGCTTCAACAGGCACTGCTTTGTTTGAAGACATCATTACTGAAAGAAGGAAAGAACTGGCTTTTGAAGGAGACAGGTTCCATGATCTGCAAAGGTTAAAAAGAACTATCACCAGAAGTACCAATTATCCGGCTACTTCCAGAACGATTCCTTATACCGTTTACAGAAGGTTGTTCCCTATCCCTCAGGCTGAGGTTGATGCGAACCCACAGATCAAAGTTCAGCAGAACAGCGGTTATTAATCGCGATCTGTTCGTTTAATATTTGAAGAAAGGCTATCGGAAACGATAGCCTTTCTTCTTTTAACAATCACCCTGTTTGTATTGTACAAAAACGGGATTATATTTGGGTATACGCCATTCAAAACAGATCCTTTATGAAACATGTATCCCTTGTATTGATCGCTTTCTTAACTACGCTTACTGCTTTTACGCAGAATGTGTATTCATTGCAGGATCCGGTTACCTCAAAAAGTTTCAACTCGGAAAAATATTCAGGTATCAGGGGTACACCCTTTCTGTTCGATAAATGGATGAAAGGGATCGTAAATACACCCCAGGGGGTTTACCAGAACCTGGAACTTAAGTTTAATGTATATGACAACGCGCTGTTCTTTAATAAGAACGATGAGAGTTTTGAACTGCAGGACAATATTATATCCTTTACATTAATGCCTAAGCCGGATGATGCAAGCTCTTATCTGGTGTACAAAAATGGAATAGCCGGTGCCGATTTGAAAGGAAGTGAATATGTACAGGTTTTATTTGAGGGGACAGCGAGCTTATACAAACTGGCTGTTAAGCAATTGTCTGAAATGAGTGAGATCAATGCCGGTATCGTAAAGACCTTCGCCAATACCACTAAATATTATATCAAAAAGAATAACCAGCTTCAGTTCCTGAAACTCAATAAATCTGAAATACTGAATATTCTGAGTGATAAACAGGATAAGATAAGTGCTTATATATCTGAAAAAAAATATTCATTCCGGAAGGATGAGGAATTAATAGATGTTCTGAAATATTACACTACTTTATAATCGCTTTTATAAAGGCTTAATAAAAAAGAGAGTATGTTTTGCATACTCTCTTTTTTATTATCAGAATGTCTGTCATTCTGTTATTTTAATACTTCTGCCAGTTTCTTCTCCAGTTCCTCACCTCTTAGTTCTTTAGCGATGATCTTGCCTTGCGGGTCCACGAGAACATTAAAAGGGATTCCGTCAAATTGATATAACGGAACCATGCTGCTTTGCCATTGTTTGAGATCGCTGACATGTGTCCAGGTTAATTTATCATCCTTAATGGCCTGCTCCCAGTTCTCTTTTTCTTTATCCAGTGATACACCTAAGATGGTAAAATTCTTATCCTTGAATTTATTATAAGCAGCTACTACATTCGGGTTTTCCCTTCTGCAGGGGCCGCACCAGCTTGCCCAGAAATCAACCAATACATATTTGCCTCTCAGGCTGCTTAAGAGAAAAGGTTTGCCGTTTACATCGGGTAAACTGATCTCCGGTGCCTGTTGATCCATCAATGGATATTTTGGTGTGGCTGCAGCAGCTGGTTTCTGTACGGTTAAGAGGGCTTTGATCTTTGCGAGGCCACTATGCTCTTTAAATTTATCGGCCGATGCATTTACCAGTTTCAAAACTTCTTCCTGGTTCATGGTACGGGAGGCCATTCCCAAAGCATAATAACGGGCTGCGGGACTGTTTGACTGATTGATGAAATCCGTTACCTGGCCATTCATTTGTTTGATCTGGGCATCCCTTTTATTTCGGATAAGCAGTAAGGTACTATCATCTGCACCCTGTTGCTGCAATGTGTCTATCTGTTTGAATGTGGCATACAGTGCTGAATCCTTTTTACGATAGTCTTCAAACAATACATGCAGGCTTTGGCTGGCTTCAGAACCTTCTACGATATATGCACGGTAGTTGTTTACGTCGAGGCCTACTTTGATACTTTTTCCATCGTTCACCAATAATACATCCGGCCCGTTCTCGATCACTAACCTGTATAACCCTTCTTCCTTACCCATAGCACGTAAAGTGAATGTGCCGTTGGAAGCCAGGGTGCCGGAATCGAGGATCACCGGCTGCTCACCACCATAGGGAAGTTCCTGCAGAAATATTTTTTTGGCAGGGGCATGTTCGATCTTACCGCTTACGGTGAAGGCACCGAATTTTTTTTCCTGGCAGGCGGTAAGGACAAGAGCTGCTGTGGCAAAGAGAATTATTTTTTTCATATTGTTTGGTTACCCACCCCTAACCCCTCTCAGGAGGGGATATGAGAAGTGCTAATTGTTTAAATGTTGTTCTAATAATTGTGTGACCATTTTTGGGTCGGCTTTTCCTTTGCTGCGTTTTTTTACATCGCCAACGAAGAGGCCGATCAATCCTTTTTTACCTTTTTTGTATTCGTTTACTTTATCGGGCATGGATTGCAGAGCTTCCTGTATCCATGTTTCCAGTTCATGGGTGTCGCTTACCTGTATCAGGTTCATCTTTTCGGCAAGTGCCAAAGGAGAACTGTTTTCGGTAATAACTGCCGGTAATAACCTAGAAGACGCAACGGAGAAGTTAACCTTACCATCTTCCACCAGTTTTATTAAATCTGCCAGCAGGACAGGAGATAAGGTGAAGTCAACAAAGCCCAACCCATGTTCATTCAGGTATTGACGAATGGGGCCGAGGATCCAGTTGGCGGCTGCTTTGTAATGAGGTGTGTGTTGAATTACTGATGCGAAATAATCGGCGGTCTCTTTTTCATCGCAAAGTTGTTTGGCATCATATTCACTCAGTCCCAGTTCTGTTTCATATTTTTCGATCAACTGATTGGGTAATGCGGGTAAAGCTGCAGCTATCGTGTTGATGAATCCGTCGGTTAAATGAAAAGGAGCCAGGTCGGGATCAGGGAAGTAGCGGTAATCATTGGCTTCTTCCTTATCACGGATAGAGAATGTAGTATCATTGGAAGCATCAAAACTTCTGGTTTGCTGTTTTACCGTTCCACCTGCTTCTACGAGTTCGATCATCCTTTCTATTTCATATTCGATGGCTTTCTTTACGTTACGGATAGAATTGAGGTTCTTTACTTCTACCCTTGTTCCCAGTTTGGGATCGCCTTTTAAACGGATAGATACGTTGGCATCACAACGCAAACTGCCTTCTTCCATATTGCCATCGCAGATCCCGATCCATCTTACCAGCCTGCGGATCTCGGTCACATATTGCCAGGCTTCATCAGCAGAAAAAATATCAGGTTCTGTTACAATTTCAATTAAAGGGGTTCCGGCACGGTTCAGGTCTATGCAGGTAAACTGCTCATCCAGGTCATGAATGCTTTTTCCTGCATCTTCTTCGAGGTGAATCCTGTTTAGCTGAACATTCCTACTGCCAGCAGCTGTGTGTATCCTTACCTGGCCACCTTTACAGATTGGCGTTGTATGTTGTGAGATCTGGTAGCCTTTGGGAAGATCGGGATAGAAATAATTCTTACGAGCAAAATAATTGTCTTTTTCTATCTCGCACTTACAGGCAATACCCATACGGATGGCATATTCTACTGCTTTGCGATTGGTCTTGGGTAAGGTACCGGGGTGGCCCATGGTAATGGGGCTGATATGCGTATTGGGTTCGGCACCAAACGCAGTACTGTCGCCACAAAATAATTTGCTGTGGGTAGCCAGTTGTGCATGTACTTCCAGACCAATAACTGCCTCGTATTTATCGTTCAAAGCCATATAGGCGCAAAAATAGCCTTAATCACAGATTTTACGGGTGATTTTGTATGATTAAAGGCTTATTGTGCAAGGATTTTAACGAGATCTTCTTTTGATACTGTAAGGAGGCCTACCGGCGTAAGTCTGCGGGTGAGCTCTTTCCAGTTTTTATCTTTGGAAAAGATGCTTTTCAGCATGGGCAGGGCTTTGGATACCTGTTTGTTATTCGCAAGGGTAATAGCGGTCCAGTATTGCATTTCCAGGTTGGACGGAAATAGTTTCATGGCAGCATTGTATTCATTCATGGCCAATACCATATCATTTTTTTCAACGGCAAGGTCTCCGTTATTCATGTGTTGATAGGCGGTTTGTACATAGTAAAGCCTTCTTAATTCTTTGAGCGGCTGTGGCGAATCATCTACCCTGAGATCAACGGAATGGTTATCCCAGCTTTCTGTTGTTTTGCCCGGAACCACGATAATGGCTGCAGCCTGCATACCCCGTATATCACCGCCGGCTTTCTGTGCTGCTTCGAGGGCGAGTAAAACCCTTTCCGCTATTGGCTTTCCAGCTGTCTGGCTAAATGACCTGGCCATGTATTCGCAAACACTATCGCCCAGCATCATATTGCTTTGTACGCTGAAATTATAACCGTTGATATTTTTTGCCACCTGTATACAGTTCTTCCCGGTATGTACAGCCGTGTTGCCTTTGGTATCTATAATGGCAACCTGGCGAACATCACGGCCGGGATCGGCTTTGGTTAAACTGTCCAGTGCCTGTTGGGGAGTAAATCCTTTTTTCAAAAGGGCCAGGGCTTTGGGGCCATACGATTTGTCTACAAAAGATTGAGTGGCCACGGCGCCCACACCGGCTTCTGCCCAAGGCACAGCCGTGCCAACACTAAACCAATGGCTTTGTACCCCAACCGCCATTTCGCCTGTTTTCTCATCACGGGCTACAATGGAGAAAGTGTGTACCAGGGGTTGTTGGGCTTTATATACCTGGGCTTGTATTGAGAGTGCTGTGAAAAAGCTGATGGCAAAGAAGATTTTTTTCATGGGGTGGGATTGATGGATAAAGTTAATTGGTTGGGATTATTATTTCAGATAACAATTGATCTTCTTTATGGTTCAGGTGGCTCAAAGCGCCCCGACCCATGGTGCCCGGCCCATAAAAAAACCGCGCTAAGAATAGCGCGGTGCATAAACATGAGAAAAAATCGAAAAAGGTATAGGGGTAAGAATATATTATAGTCGATGGTTCAGGCCGCTTTGAGCGTCCCGGCCCATTAGAGATCAGCGGTCTTTAATTTTTTAGGGAATTTGATATCGGCGGTTTGTGTGTTTCCATTTCTGCGGTAAGTGATCTTGAAGCTGTCACCTTCTTTCTTTTCCCTGATCTTTTCTCTCAGGTCATCAACAGAAGCAATAGCGGCGCCATCTATTTCAGTGATCACATCATCTTTCTGCAAACCGGCTTTTGAAGCAGGGGTATCACTGTCAACATCCAGCACTTTCACACCTTTGCCTTCTTCAACATCCTGGATCTCCAGTCCCAGCCTGGGTTTGCGGTTATAGATAATATTCATTCCGTTAGGGCCGGTGATCCTTGGCATATCAAAATTGAAATCTTTGTTATCAAATTTGAATGCTTTATTATCGAAGTTGAAATCCTTGTTGTTGAAATTGAATACCATATCAGATGCGCTCTTTCCCAATGTGGCATTAACGGTAGACTCTTTTCCATCACGGAGATAGGTAACGCTTACTTTTTCTTCCGGCTTGTATTTGCCGATGGCTTCATAGAGGTCATCGCTGCCTTCAATTTTGTTGTCGCCTACTTTAGTGATGATATCATCTTTTTTCAGGCCTGCTTTTTCAGCAGCACTTTCTTTTTCAACAGAGTTGATCTTGGCACCTTTCTCAGTTTTTTCGGTAACCACTCCCAGGAAGGCACGGTTACTGGCTTCTCTGAGCATTTTCATACCGCCATTCATCATGGGTGCAATTCTTGCTTTGATCCTTGGCATCAGTGGGCCGATGCCTTTGTTGCGGAGGATTTCAATGTCTTCGCTTTTCATGTCTTCAACGGGTTTACCGTTAACGGTAATATTATCCCCGTCGATCACGATGGTCACTTTTTCTTTGCTGTCCGATTTTTTGCGGATGGTGATGCTTTCCTGTTTGGGTTTGGCAGTAGGGGCTTTCTCTTTGGTTTGTGCATTGGCACCAATGGTTACACAAAGGGCCAGCAGGGCGGAGGGTACAATTCGGGTATTCATAAAGGCAAATTTTAGGTCTACGAATTTGTTAGTAGATCAAATGTATGGATTTTGCCAAATACGAAACTATTCGGAAATGTTAAAAAAGGTTAATGATTTTGGGGGTAGTGATTGTGAGGACACAATTACGCCGTTGAGGGCAATGATTTGAGAAAGAAAGCCACAGATTCAAGGATTTTAAACCTAAATCCTTGAATCTGTGGCTAGAATGTTTATAGCAGGGATTTGACTTTGTCAATTACCTGCTGCAGGTTACTGGCATCCTGGCCGCCGGCTGTAGCAAGGGTTTTTTGTCCGCCGCCGCCGCCTTTGATCAGCCCGGAAATATGTTCTTTGATGATCCTGGGGGCTTCCAGATTTTTGGCAGTGCTGACTGCTTCATCTAATAAAACAGCTACCTGTGCTTTGCCATCAACGGCAGCTGCCAGGACTACGATGTAATTGTTGAGACTGGCTTTTAATTCGAAGCAAAGTTTTTTAAGACTGTCGGCAGAACTCACTTCAACAACAGCGCCGATAAAGGAAATTCCATTTACGGTTTCGGTTTTCTGCAACAGTTCTTTGCTGATCACCAGGAGTTGTTTGGCTTCCAGGCTTTCAATTCGTTTTCTTAATTCGGTATTGTCTGATACGAGTGATTCAACGGCTTTGCTGAGTTCCTTCGGGTTCTTCAGGGCTTCACGGATTTCACGGATTTCGGCAAATTGATGATTCACTAATTCTTCAGATGCTTTCCCGCTAACGGCTTCAATACGGCGAACACCGGCAGCTACAGCAGTTTCGTGTTTGATCTTGAAGAGGCCGAGTTCACCGGTTGAACAAACATGGGTACCGCCGCAGAGTTCAATGGAATAATCCGGATCAATGATCACTACGCGAACGGTGTCGCCATATTTTTCTCCAAACAAAGCCATGGCACCTAAGGCGATGGCTTCGTCTTTGTGCATTTCTTTGATATGCACGGGAATATTCTCACGGATCTTTTCATTTACGATCGATTCGATCTGCGCAATTTCTTCATCCGATACTTTGGCAAAATGCGAGAAGTCGAAACGAAGATTGTCTTCATTTACCAGGCTTCCTTTCTGTGCCACATGAGTTCCGAGTACTTTGCGGAGTGCGGCATGTAATAAGTGTGTGGCACTATGATGTACAGCAGTGGATTGGCGAGTTGACACATCTACTTTCGCAACCACGTTTGCCTGAATATTGGCCGGCAGGGTTTCTGTGAACTGGATAATGAGGTTGTTCTCCTTCTTCGTATCAATAACGGCCACTACTTCGCCATCAAAATCTAAAACACCTCTATCACCCACCTGTCCGCCACTTTCAGCGTAGAAAGGAGTGGCTTCCAATACCAGTTGATAAGCTTCTTTGCCCTTGGCTTTTACTTTCCGGTATTTAACAACCTTGCTTTTTATTTCGAGGGAATCGTAGCCTACAAATTCTGTCAATCCGTTTTCGATCAATACAACCCAGTCTTCGGTATCTACCGTGCCTGCTGCACGGCTGCGGTTTTTTTGCTGCTGCATTTCGGCTTCAAAACCTTTTTCATCAATCGATAAATTATTTTCTGATGCGATCAATCGTGTCAGGTCGATAGGAAACCCGAATGTATCAAACAGCTCAAATGCAGCTTTTCCTTCGATCTGTTTGGAAGAATTGGCAATGATATCATCAATCCTTTTCAATCCTTTATCGAGTGTTTTCAGGAACGCATCTTCTTCTTCACGTACAACCTTACTTACAAAATCCAATTGTTTGGTGAGCTCCGGAAATACTTCTTCAAATTGTTTCGCCAATAAAGGCATCAGTTGAAACAACAAAGGCTGTTTGTAGTCAAGATACGTATAGTAATAACGAACGGCCCTTCTCAGGATCCTTCTGATCACATAACCTGCGCCGTTATTGGAAGGTAGTTGTCCGTCGGCAATAGTAAATGCAATCGCACGGATATGATCGGCCAATACACGGAAGGCAATGGCTTCTTTGGTATCGCTGTAATCGTATTTTTTAGTTGTGATCTTTTCTATTGCAGCGATCGTGCCTGTGAACACATCCGTATCATAATTACTTTGCTTACCCTGGATCACGCGCACCAACCTTTCAAATCCCATCCCTGTATCTACATGTTGCGCAGGTAAGGGTTGCAGGCTTCCGTCTTTTAACCGGTTGAACTGCATGAATACATTGTTCCAGATCTCGATCACCTGTGGGTCATCGTTATTCACGAGTGTTTTGCCATCTACTCTTTTTCTTTCTTCATCACTTCTGCAATCCACATGGATCTCGGTACAAGGTCCGCAAGGGCCTGTATCACCCATCTCCCAGAAATTATCTTTCTTATTGCCGAGCAGGATCCTGTCCTCTGCGATCACTTTTTTCCATTCAGCAAAAGCTTCTTCATCCTTAGGCAGCCCTTCTTTGGCATCGCCTTCAAAAATGGTAACGTATAAACGGTCTTTGTCTAATTTGTAAACATCAGTGAGTAGTTCCCAACTCCAGGCGATGGCTTCTTTTTTAAAATAATCGCCAAAACTCCAGTTACCCAGCATCTCGAACATGGTGTGGTGATAGGTATCAACACCCACTTCTTCCAGGTCGTTATGTTTACCGCTTACGCGGAGGCATTTTTGGGTATCGGCCACCCTGGCACTGGTTGGTTTTTTATTGCCGAGGAAGAAATCCTTGAACTGGTTCATACCTGCATTTGTAAAGAGCAGGGTAGGGTCGTTCTTCACCACGATCGGTGCCGATGGCACGATCTGATGCCCTTTGGAAGCAAAAAAATCAAGGAATTGTTTACGGATCTCGGCGCTGGTCATCATCTATCGAAAAATTTTAAAGAAAAAGTTAGGCTCTTTGAAACTATATTTGAACGCTTTTTAGGGGCATCAAAGGTAAGGAAATAGGGCGGGAATAGTGAGTGGTCAGTAGTGAGTAGTGAGAAGCTACGCTTATTGGCAAAAACTCTCTACTGACTACTCACTACTGACCTAAAAAGCACTGCTAACGATGAAAAAGGTCAAATACTACTATAACACCCATACCCTCCGCTACGAGAAGCTGGAAACACCGCTTCGGGTAAGGTTATTGCAGTTGATCGGGTTCATTGCCGCGTCTATCGTAACCGGGATGATCATTTTTGCGGTGGCTTTCCGTTATATCGATTCCCCAAAAGAGAAATACCTGCGCCAGCAGAATGAGGATCTTTCCAATAATTACAGTGTTTTTATGGAAAGGCTGAAACAACTGGAACTGAAAACTGCCGAGATCGAGAACCGGGATAATAATGTGTACCGTTCCATTTTCGGGTCCCTGCCCATACCCGATAGTGCCCGTGTAAAGGATATGGAAGCCAAAAACGAGGTAAAACTGGTAGCCAGTATGGGCGAATCGGAGCTGGTAAAAAGTATTGCAGCCCAGTTAAATACGCTTTCGCTCCGCACGGCTTACCAGGTAAAATCCTTTGATGAGATCAGCGGGCTGATCAAGAATAAAGAAAAATTATTAGCGGCCACCCCTTCTATACAACCTATCAGCAATAAGAACCTGAACCGGATCGCTTCGGGGTTTGGTTACCGGATCGACCCTGTTTATAAAGACAGAAGGGCCCATATGGGACTCGATTTCACAGCCCCAATGGGAACCCCGATCTATGCTACGGCTGATGGACGGGTAAAAGATGCAGGGTTTAATACAGGAGGTTTGGGTAACCGTGTAGTGGTAAGTCATGGGTTTGGTTATGAAACCGTGTATGGCCATATGGTAAGAATCAAAGCAAGGGTTGGCGAAACGATCAAACGTGGGGAAGTGATCGGTTATGTAGGTAACTCAGGAAAGAGTACGGGCCCGCATTGCCATTATGAGGTACACAGAAACGGCATACCGGTAGATCCTATCTATTATTTCTACAACGATCTGACACCGGCACAATTTGACAGGATATTGAAATTAGCTGCAGCAAGTAATCAGAGCTTCGATTAACCCCCCAACCCCCTGAAGGGGGAGTTGAAAAACAATTACATTAGTATTGTGTTATCATAATTTTGAAAAAAGTTTACTTTATCATCACTTTATAAATTCCCCCTTCAGGGGGCT
>CBHRAM010000008.1:0-31010 GCA_966076165.1 uncultured Chitinophagaceae bacterium | reverse complement strand
TCCATGATCAGGTTCGCATGTCCCTGGTTGCTCCATGCTGTTTCATCCTCGCCCCAGCCATGCTGGAGATAAAGAACAGGATAGTGTTTGGATGTTTTTTTATCATAGCCGGGTGGTGTATACACGAAGGCCCTTCTTGATACAGCCGTGCTTGGTGAGGGGAACAGTACCTGCTGTACATTACCATGCGGAACATCTTTCAATGCATAAAAGTCCTGGTCATGCGCTGGTATTTCTATGCCGCTTTCCCAGCGAACCGAACCATAGAAGTTCTGGGCACCGGGATCATTGAATTTTCCGCCGTCGATATTGATATTATAATAATGAAATCCTTCATCCATAGGGCCTTCGGTAGTTCCCATCCAGGAACCATCAGCGGATTTAGCGAGTCTTGTTCCGCCTCTGCCTCCCAGTCCAAGGCTTACTTTAACGCTATCAGCGCCTGGCGCCACGATGCGGAAACGTACATAGCCTTGTGAGTTCACCTTAGGATATTCCTGCCCGGGTTGATTGAGCGAAGAAGATCTAAAATCTTCTTTAATGTCCGCAGATACAGTTTGTGCAGTAGAAGTGTTCATGGCCATTAGGATTACTATAGCCAATGATAGAGATCTGATATGCATTTTGTATGATTTTGATTGATGGATCATTGTTTGGAGATCAGGTTGATGATTTGCCCGCTTTTTGTTGGTACATCATATAAAAATGTTTCTTTCAATTCAATCGCAGGTAGGATTGTTTTTTCTGAAATCACAGGGTTGGCTGTTTTTTCTACCTGATAAAAACTGTTTTGATTTTCACCGGATGCTTTCTGTAAATGATTACCGGTGGCAAGTTGCATCTCATTCGGCACCCTGATGCGAAGGTTACCGCCTAGGGTTGATCTTATAACAGCCTTAACCAGTTTACCCTGCTTCCATTCCATAGATACCAGTTCGAAACCACCTCTTGCACGAAGCCCCATAATGTTTCCCCGGGCCGACCATGCATCGGGCAATGCGGGAAGTATATGCAATGAACCATCGGAACTTTGTAATAACATTTCAGTAATACCGGATGTACAGCCAAAATTTCCATCGATCTGGAAAGGAGGGTGGGCATCAAAGAGATTATTATAGGTGCCACCGCCACCGAGGTTGGTTCCAACAGGTGTAAGCTGGTTTTGAATGAGTTTGTAGGCATGATTACCATCCAGCATTTTTGCCCACCAGTTTACTTTCCATCCCATGCTCCACCCGGTAGATACATCGCCCCGTTGCAGCAAAGTGTTCTTTGCAGCACTGTATAATTCAGGTGTACGATATGGGGAGATCTGGTTGGATGGAAAGAGCCCGTACAGGTGGGAAATATGTCGGTGATGATCATCCGGATCATCTATATCATCCAGCCATTCCTGCAACTGTCCGTACCTGCCTATCTGCATGGGAGCAAGCCGGTTTCGCATTTGTGTAAGCGTATCTGCAAAAGATGCATCGGTGTTTAATAAGCGGGCCGCTTTAATAACATTACTGAACACATCAAATACAATTTGATTGGACATAGTAACACCCAGATCAATGGATGATCCCCCGTGTGCCTTGGGTGCGTTTTCCGGCGACATATCGGGATTCAACACGAGCCAATGATATTTGGGGTGGTCAACTAAAAAATCGACATAGAATAAAGCAGCGCCTTTGAGGATGGGGTAGACAGATCTCAGGTATGATCTATCTCCGTTATAGAGATAATGCTCCCACAGATGTTGGCTTGTCCATCCGCCCCCATTGCTCCAACTACCCCAGAATGCACCGTCAACTGCTCCGGTAGCGCGCCAGATATCCGTGTTGTGGTGTGCCATCCATCCCCGGGCACCATACATTTTTTTTGCGGTTTGTTGTCCGGTGAGTGATATTTCCTTCACCATCTGCAGAAAGGGTTCATGCAGTTCCGAAAGATTGGTTTTCTCTGCAGGCCAATAATTCATTTCGGCATTGATGTTAATGGTGTATTTGCTGTCCCAGGGTGGCCTTAATTTATTGTTCCAGATACCCTGAAGATTGGCCGGCTGTCCCCCGGGCTGCGAAGAAGAGATCAGCAGGTAACGGCCAAACTGGTAATAGAGTGTGGTAAGTTGCGGATCAGTTACAGAAGTAAAATTTTTTAATCTTTGATCCGTAGGCAATCCTGCAGCTTCTGTAGAACCCAGGTCAAGTTTCACCCTGTTAAAATATTTTTGATAGGCCACCATATGCGCTTTTACAATTGCTGCATACGGTTTTTTCATAGCATTGTTCAGATAGTTCTTCGCTCTTTCATTCTCATTACCACTTACATCCGCATAATTTTTAAAATTGGTAGCGATGGAAATATAGATGGTAACGGCATTCGCATTTTTAACAGTAACGGAAGTGTCGGTTGCAGAGCGATTGCCGCCTTCGGTCATAAAATCTGCAATACCCTTGTATTTTATCATTCCTTTTACACTCTCATGATCCATCACTGTGCCTGAAAAATGCAATTGGCGGGATGGGTTTGTTTGAATCGTAACGCCCGACTGGGGGCTGGTATAAAATGCAGTAAACGAAATGCTGTTTGGTTTGTCGGCGGTTAAACGCATTACCAGAACACGGTCTGGTAATGAAGCGATCACTTCACGGGTGTACCTGATACCGCCGACTGAGTAAGTTGTTTTCGCGATCGCTTTTTCAATGTCGAGTTCCCGATAGTAGTTGGAATAATTTTCATGTCCCTCAAACCGGAGATGAAGTTCGCCGGCGGGTTCAAACATCTGGCCATGTGATTGCTTGCTGATGATCACTTTGTTGGCGAGTTGCTCAGCAGCTTTTTGTTTTCCTTCCAATATTAATTTGCGGATAGCCTGCAACGAATCCAGGGCAAGCAGGTTATCATTCCTGTTAGGCCCGCCACTCCAGAGGGTGTGTTCATTTAACTGCACAGTTTCGGTAACAACATTGCCATAGATCATTGCACCCAATCTCCCGTTGCCAACCGGTAATGCATTTTCCCATGTTTGACCCGATGGGGTTGTATACCATAATTTGAGGCCGGTTCCGGATTGCGAAAAACATTGGGATACACCTATAAGGATGACTATGAGGATAGTTTTCTTCATGAGAAGCAATCGTGTTGAGTTATCACAAAAGGAGCTTTTGTAAACGGCCTGATTTTATCAGGAACCTAAAATAGTTATTTTTTCAAAATAATGCTACCGATTGCATAAATATTCTCTTTTATCAAATAGGAGGCTTGCAGTAAGCTATCAATTAGTACCTATACATAAAACAACAGTGGTGAATATTATACAAACTCAATTATGTAACCGATTGCATAAATAAATGCATTTTAAAAGCAATAACCGGGTGGTTTTATTGAATGCAGGCAGCTCTATATGTTTGGGTATACCTCACAAAAAAAGAGGTCCAAAGACCTCTTTTAAATTTAGTGAACCGGATTGGATTCGAACCAATGACCTGCTGCTTAGAAGGCAGCTGCTCTATCCAGCTGAGCTACCGGTCCAATTGTTGGTTTACTGGTTTATTTGTTTATTGGTAATCAAGACTATAACCCACCAATAAACCAGTAAACGAATAAACCAATCCCCCTCAAGGGCTGCAAAATAACGGAAAAAATGCCATCGAAACAACACGAACATCTGTTAGCAGGATAACGCCCGATACCTTTACTTTGCGTGAAACGATTGCAGAATGAGTTATAACTATCTTCCGCTTGACCGAAAATGGCTGCACTTCTCGCAGGTAAAGCATTTACTGGATTTTGACCAGCAGGTTTCCATCACTTTTGATGCCCATGAGCGGATCCTGGCCTGCCGGGCCTACCTGGATAGTAAAATGGAGGATAAGGATCGTTCTTACTATGGGATCAATACCGGATTCGGCTTTTTACAGAATGTGAAGATCGATGACGGCCAGATAGAACAGCTACAATATAATTTATTGGTTTCCCATGCCTGCGGGCTGGGAGAGGAAGTGCCCAAAGACATTGTAAAGCTGATGCTGATGCTGAAGATCAAATCGCTCAGCTATGGGAACAGTGGTGTGCAGATAGATACGGTGATCCGTTTGATGGATATGTACAATAACGATGTCCTACCCGTGATCTTTACCCAGGGTTCATTGGGTGCATCGGGTGATCTGGCGCCTTTAAGTCATCTGAGCCTGCCCCTGATCGGTTTGGGAGAAGTATACCATGAAGGCAAAAAAATGCCATCGGCCGAAGCCATGCAAAAATTTGGCTGGAAGCCCATTCACCTGCAGAGTAAGGAGGGACTGGCCCTGATCAATGGAACGCAGTTTATGAGTGCTTATGGAATGTATTGCCTGAAAAAAGCAGAACATCTTTTAGCCATGGCTGATCTGGTCAGCGCCTTATCTTTTGATGCTTTTGATTGTGTTAGCGAACCTCTCGACCCCCATATTCACGAGATCCGTGCCCATAAGGGCCAGGTAAGCACCGCCGAAACCCTGCGAAAACACCTGGCAGGCAGTGCCATTGCCCTGCAACCGAAAGAACAGGTGCAGGATCCCTATTCCTTCCGTTGTATTCCGCAGGTGCATGGTGCCAGCAAGGATGCATTTGAACATATACTGGGTGTATTTATCCGTGAGATCAATTCGGTTACGGATAATCCCAATATCTTCCCGGAAGATGACCTCATTTTAGGTGGAGGAAATTTCCACGGACAACCACTGGCCATTTCACTCGATTTTCTCGCTATTGCGATGAGTGAGATCGCCAATATCTCTGAAAGAAGAACCTACCAGTTGATCAGCGGACAAAGGGGCCTGCCTTTATTCCTCGTAAAAGAAGCCGGACTGCATTCAGGCTTTATGATCCCGCAATACACGGCAGCGGGTATTGTAAGCGAGAACAAGCAATTGTGTACACCTGCTTCGGTAGACAGTATATCCTCCTCCAATAACCAGGAAGACCATGTAAGCATGGGTGCCAATGCGGCTACCAAATGCCTGCGGGTGATCAATAATGTAGAAAGAGTATTGGCCATCGAACTCCTGAGTGCCGCCCAGGCCATGGAATTCCGCCGCCCTAAGCAAAGCTCACCGGTATTGGAAAAACTCATGACAGCATTCCGCCAGATCATCAGTTTTAACGAAGCGGACAGGGTGTTGCATGAGGATATGGTGACTTCTATTAACTTTTTAAATAAATACAGAATTGAGGTAGCTTGATTAAAATTGTTATAAGTAATAAGTTTTAAGTAATAGGTAAAAACTTAAAACTTACGACTTACTACTTACAACTGCCTATTCCTTACCTTTGCACACTTAGAAAGTAACTAAATGAGCGAAGAAAAAAGCCTGAATTTTATTGAAGAGATCGTTGAAGCGGATCTGACAAGTGGTAAATATTCATCCATTACCACCCGTTTTCCGCCCGAACCCAACGGGTACCTGCATATTGGCCATGCCAAGAGCATCTGCTTGAATTTTGGGCTGGCCAAAAAATATGGCGGCAAGACCAACCTGCGTTTTGATGATACCAACCCGGTTACTGAAGAAACCGAGTATGTAGAAAGTATAAAAGATGATGTTCGCTGGCTGGGTTTTGAATGGGCCAATGAATTATATGCTTCCAATTATTTTGAACAGTTGTATGGCTTTGCCGTTAAACTGATCGAAAAGGGGCTGGCGTATGTAGATGACAGTACCAGTGATGAGATCGCACAACAGAAAGGCACGCCTACCACACCCGGTGAGCGCAACCAATATGCCGACAGAACCGTTGCAGAGAACCTTGCTTTGTTCACCGATATGCGCGCCGGTAAATATGCCGATGGCAGTAAAGTGCTGCGCGCTAAGATCGATATGGCATCACCGAATATGTTGATGCGCGACCCGATCATTTACCGCATTAAACATGCACACCACCATCGCACCGGTGATACCTGGTGTATTTACCCGATGTATGATTTTGCACATGGGCAGAGTGATTCGATAGAACAGATCACCCATTCGATCTGTACACTGGAATTTGTGCCTCACCGTGACCTGTATGATTGGTGTATTGAAAACCTGGAGATCTTCCCGTCGCATCAATATGAGTTTGCACGTTTGAACATGACCTATACGATCATGAGTAAACGTAAACTGTTACAATTGGTGAATGAAAAACATGTAACGGGCTGGGATGATCCGCGTATGTCAACCATCAGCGGTATGCGCAGAAGGGGTTATACCGCAGAAGCGATCCGTGAGTTCTGCGACAGGATAGGGGTTGCCAAAAGAGAGAACCTGATCGATGTAGGCTTACTCGAATTCTGTGTGCGTGAACACCTGAACAAAATTGCTTTGCGCAGGATGGTGATCTTTGATCCGTTGAAAGTGGTGATCACAAATTACACGAATGAGAGCGAATTATTAAGCAGTGAGAATAACCCGGAAGATGAAACTGCCGGAAGCCGTGATATTCCTTTCAGCAGGGAGATCTATATTGAAAGAGAGGATTTCATGGAAGTGGCTCCCAAAAAATACTTCCGTCTGGCACCCGGACAAATGGTGCGTTTAAAAAGTGCTTATATCATTAAGTGTGATGAAGTGATCAAAGATGCCGCTGGTAATATTACCGAAGTGCATTGCAGTTATATTCCTGAAAGCAGGAGCGGTTCGGATACATCAGGCATTAATGTAAAAGGAACTTTGCATTGGGTAAGTGTGGCACATGCTTCAACTATTGAAGTGCGTTTGTACGACCGT
The DNA here is from genome assembly GCA_966076165.1 of uncultured Chitinophagaceae bacterium. Taxonomy (GTDB): domain Bacteria; phylum Bacteroidota; class Bacteroidia; order Chitinophagales; family Chitinophagaceae; genus Sediminibacterium. The sequence continues at coordinate 24,279 of CBHRAM010000008.1, read as the reverse complement.
TTGTTTAAGGTAGAAGATGTAGGTAATGCGGAGGGAGATTTTAAGGACCATATCAATGATGATTCCCTGCATGTGATCGCCAACGCATATGCAGAACCTGCTTTGAAAAATGATAAAGCAACTGACCGATACCAGTTCATCCGCAAAGGCTATTTTGCACTCGATAAAGACAGCACTGCAGAAAAACTCGTATTCAACCGTACCGTTACATTGAAAGATGCCTGGGCTAAGGAAGTGAAGAAGGGGTAGGAGCTGGATGCTGGATACAGGATACCAGATACTGGATGGGAGATGTTGGTTGTTAGATGACTTAGAAATTTTTAAAAATGCTGTAGTATTACCTGCAGCATTTTATGTATAGTGATGAATTTAGCTGAACGATTTAAAGCGCATTGGCAGAAGCAATTCTGTCATCTCACATCCGACAACTGTCAACTCCTGCTGGCCGTTAGTGGAGGTGTGGATAGTGTTGTGCTGGTGGATCTTATCCATCAGACCGGGTTAACTTATCGCATCGCGCATTGTAATTTTCAATTGCGGGGGGAAGAAAGCGAAAGGGATGAACAGTTTGTAAGAACACTGGCAGCCAAATACGGCAAAGAACTATTGGTAAAACGTTTTGACACGAAGGAATACGCTGCAGAAAACAAATGCTCCATTCAGGAAGCCGCCCGGGACCTGCGTTATGCATGGTTTACAGAAATTATCAACAGCTGGCAAACACCTACTCACGACTCACCACTCACTACTCACGTTTACACCACCACCGCCCACCACGCCGACGATAACATAGAAACCCTGCTCATGCATTTTTTCCGTGGCACGGGGATCCAGGGTTTAACAGGCATTCAGCCGATACTTAAAGAGCGGAAGCTGATCCGTCCCTTGCTATCTTTCAGAAAAAATGAATTACTGGAATATGCGCAGTCTCATGGGCTTGCGTTTGTAGAAGATTCATCCAATGCTTCTGATAAATACACCCGTAATTATTTCCGCAACCAGTTAATTCCCCAGATCAAAGAAGTGTACCCGCAGGTGGAAGAAAATCTCTTGCACAATATTCAGCGTTTTGCAGAAGTGGCTCAACTGTATGAGCAATCGGTTGCCTTACAGATCAATAAACTGGTAGAAGCCAAAGGAAAGGAATACCATATTCCTGTTTTGAAATGGAAGAAGGCAGCGCCCTTGCATACGATCACCTGGGAACTGATCAAGTCGTATGGTTTTACAGCTGCTCAAACCAATGAAGTGGTCAAACTGCTGGATGCTGAAAATGGCTCCTACATTGCGTCTTCTTCACATCGTATTATCCGCAACCGTAACTGGATGATCATTTCACCCAATAGCGTGGAACATACCCAGCATATTCTGATTGAAGCAACGGAAGAAGGGGCTGTGTTTGAAAACGGTGCATTACGTTTTACGAATACTAAAGGCCAATCATTCACCATCAATAATAATTCTTCCGAAGCGGCTATTGATCTTAAGAATATTACCTATCCATTACTGCTGCGTAAATGGAAGACCGGCGATTATTTTTATCCTTTGGGAATGCAAAAGAAAAAGAAGGTCAGCCGTTTTCTGATCGACCTCAAATTATCCAAAACAGAAAAGGAAAAGGTTTGGGTACTCGAAAGCAACAAAAAGATCGTTTGGGTGATTGATTACCGGATTGATGACCGTTTTAAGATCACCGATCACACAAAGAATATCCTGCAGGTGAGTTACCTCAAATAAGCTGATACTTCCGTTACAAAATGTTCCAGTGGCCTGAATTCACTCATGAACTGGCAGGTAATGATCAGGAATACGATCCCGAACAACGCACCCCAGATATGTGCCGAATGATTGATATTGCCATGGCCCTTCTTAGCCAGATAGGCAGAAATGATCAGGTATAATGGCCCGAAAATAAAAGCCGGTATATTGAACGGAATCGGGAATATGCCCATACCCATGGTAGGATATAAAAAGATCCCTACAAAAATAACAGCGGATACGGCACCTGAAGCACCCAGGCTGCGGTAATGATAATCATCCTTATGTTGCAAATACGTAGGCAACAAACAAACCACCAGCGCGGCCAGGTATAATATCACATAGAGCGCTTTCCCGCTATCGCCAAAGATCTGGCCCAATGCCGTCTCTACCATATTGCCAAACAGGTAAAACGTGTACATATTAAAAGCAAGGTGCATGATATCGGCATGAATAAAACCACAGGTAATAAACCGGTACCACTGGTTGCGATTCGTGATGGCAGGAGGGTAGAAGATCAGATCGCCCGTGATCTTTTCATTCGAAAAAGCGGTGAATGAGATCACGCAGGTAAGCAACAATATGATTAGGGTGATGGTAAGCATACCTGCAATTTAAATATTTATTACCGAGGTTTTTAGCCGGCTATCCATATTCATGTGTTAATTATGATGGTACTTTTCATTTCGCAAAATGGTACAGGCCCTGTACACCTGTTCTGCCAGTATCAATCGCACCAACATATGCGGAAACACCAATTTGGAAAGGCTCCAGGTATGGTTGGCCCTTTTCATGACCGTATCATCCACTCCAAAAGCCCCGCCGATCAGAAATACGATCCGTTTGGTGCTTTCGTTGGCCCTCTGTTGCAGCCATTGCGCCAGCTCTGGTGAACTGAATGATTTACCCCTTTCATCCAGCAGGATCAGGTAATCGTCTTTTTGTAATTGGGCCAGAATGATCGCAGCTTCCGCTTTCTTCAGATCCGTCTCAGATAAGTTGCCGGCATTTTTGGGCGGAGAGAGAATATTCCATTCGGCAGAGAAATAATTGTTGATCCTTTTCGTGAAATCATCAATTCCCGCTTTTGCATAAGCTTCGTGAGGTTTACCAACCGACCAGAGTTGCATCTTCATACCCTAAAAATAAGACAGCGGGAGAACAATCCTTGTATTGGAATAAAACTATAACCACTTTTTTCTCCAGTCCGGATAGGCTTTCAGCACTTTTTGGGGTTCATACGTGTACCATCCATAGCCATCCCGTCTTTCCCTGTCTACTTCGGCAAGGGAGTACACCACTTTACTGTCGCGGTTACAGAAAAGCGGGCGATGGGTCTTTAGTTCGTAATAGCGTGTCCATATAGGGGGTGCACCCGGACTGTTTATGACAACTTTATCATGCCTGGAAACAGTAAACGGTGTAACCATTTCAGGAGCATCGATCGTAACCACTTTTGTATCCATGATCTTAGAAGCTTCAAACCAGGCAACGGCATTTTGAACAGCTTTCTTTACCGCTTCTGACGGATTATTGATACTCATCAGCAGGAAAACGATCTCACAACTTTCGCGGTTGCAGATGCTGGGTGGTTCAAATTTTCTGGCCCATGCCGGCTCTAATGTGATCTCATTGTATTGCTGGCACCAGGCGGTAGGTATGCCTGCATCGTTGATCTGTGTTTTGAGAATGCAGTCCAGCCCTTTATTGTACGACCTGATCAGTTTTTGTCTTTGCTTAGCTTCAATAAAAGCATACTCGGGTTTTTCATCAGCAATATCTTTTAACACCTGCAATACTCCAATATAAGCATCGTCATTAAAAGTGATGTACCGGCTATAGTTGTTGGTTTCCAGCGGATAAAACTGCGGCCAGCCGCCATTGCCGTATTGGGCATCCATGATAAAATCCAATCCCTTTTCAATGGCTTTTTTATAAGCTTCTTTTTTGATCAGTTGATAGGCTTTTGCGAGATAAGTCACTTGTGTGTACGTGGCGCCATTGTCAAATGTGGTGTGGGCCTGATGTTTGGCTTTGATCAGGCTGTCCTGCTGCTCTGCAGTTAGTACCGCCTGCATATCATAATTTTTCGGCCAGCCGCCATTGGCTTTTTGATAGAGAAGAATATTATCCGCGATCTTTTCTATTTCCGTTGAACGATAGGTCGGGTGGCCGGGCCTTGGATTGATGGTATTGCTTTTATCTTTGATATCATACCAATGATGGGCAGCATCATTAAAATCACTGGTATCGATAAAACCGGCCTTATTCTGTGCGGTGCAGGGAATAAGTGATGACCAGTAAAAGAGGGCTATGAAACAGGATAAGATTTTTTTTGAGTTCATCATCTGATCGCTTTCGGGGTTAATCAATTTAAAGATACCAACTCAATAACGATTCATTGCCCTCTGTCGGTAAACAATGCATGTGAAAGGGTATAGATGGTATTGGGTTTGATGGATTCTGCCAATCGAAGTTTAAAGCTGGCTGATTTTTTGTTTCTTTATACCATCATGATCTGATCGTAATACCGATGAGCACGGCACTGTATCACCATATTAAACGATATACAACCCTCACTACAGATGAGCAGGCTATTCTATCGGCACATATCTCAGAACAATCCCTGCGTAAAAAAACGCATTTATTAAAAGAAGGCGAGATCTGCCGGGCCAATTATTTTGTGGTCAAAGGTTGTCTGCGTGCTTATTTCATCAATGAAAAAGGAGGGGAGCAGACCTGCCAGTTTGCGATCGAGAACTGGTGGATCACGGATTATATGAGTTTTGATACACAAACCCCTTCCCATTTCTTTATTCAGGCAGTTGAACCAACGGAAATTATTGTGCTTACAAAGAACATGCAGGATGAGTTATTGGCAAAGGTTCCCAAATTAGAAAGATATTTCAGGTTGTTGATACAAAGAACCTATGCAGCTTCGCAATTACGGATCAAATACCTCTTTAGCCAATCCGGAGAAGAACGCTATCACCATTTCAACGAATCCTTTCCTGAATTTGTGCAAAGGGTTCCCCAGTATATGCTGGCTTCTTATCTGGGGTTCAGCCCTGAATTCTTGAGTAAGATCCGGGCGGGTAAAACCTGATCCATTTCTTGAACCAGTTCAAGTTTTTTGAAAAATCAGGCACAGAACTTTGTGTCTCACCAATCAAAAAACAAGAACATGCAAAAAAGAATTCACATCGGAAAAGTACAACCGGAAGCCTATAAAGCCATGATGGCCATGGAAAAATACATCGACGGCACCGGCCTCAAACCCCTGCACAAAGAATTGATCAGGATCCGTGCCTCACAGCTCAACGGCTGCGCCTACTGCCTGGATATGCATACGGCCGATGCCCGGAAACTGGGAGAAACGGAACAAAGGATCTACCTGTTACAGGCATGGAAAGAAACGGATCTGTTTACAGCAGAAGAAAAAGCCATTCTTGCTTTGACAGAAGAAATTACGCATATCAGCAATCATGTTTCAGAAGTAACCTATCAAAATGCTGCTGCCATTTTTGATGAAACCTATCTTGCACAGATCATTATGCTGACCATCACCATCAATATGTGGAACCGCATCGGCATCTTTAGTCAACTCCAACCCGGCGATGATTAATGCTCTGTGAAACTCATTAGCTCTGTGGCCTATGTGTTAAAAATATTTGTCCGAAGGTTCAGGTCTTTTTCAACACATAGGCCACAAAGCACACAGAGTTGCACAGAGAAGATGTTCCAATTATTGATCAGAGTCTGGGAGTAGGTGGTTTTACCGGATCTGCAAATGGGAGTGCACCATGTACTTTTAGCTTGCGGCGATATACTTTATCGCGACAGGAAATATACAGCGTATCAAAATCGGCTCCGCCAAAACAAAGATTCGAAGGCTCGGGCCCGGGAACAGGAATGATGGCATTTACCCGGCCAATCTGATCCATCACCTGGATACCCATTCTTGTTGTTACATATACACGTCCGTCTCGGTCAACTTTCAGTCCATCGGCCCATGCATTATCATCGGTATCCCTTACATGTAACCAACCATACCGTTGTTTATTGGCCAATGTTCCATCCGCCTGTATCGAATAGATCCATACCCAATGTGATGTGGATTCCGTGACGTATAGTTGTGTTTGATCGGGTGTTAAAGCAATACCATTCGCATATTTCAGGCCCTCATCCACCAATATTCTTTCTCCGTTTGGCCTGACCAGGTATATTTTACTCGGGTTTTCTTTTCCATCGGGTGCAGTAATATATAGATTGCCGTTTTTTGCCATCACTAAATCATTCCCGGCAATATCGTTGACGGCGATCGCTACTTTCCCATTTTCATCATAACTCAGGATTTGTTTATTACCCGTAACCACGAGTCTTTTCCCATCGATCGTAAAACAACTGCCACTGCCTCTTTTTGAGTCAGTGTTGATCAGGGTTATTTTTCCATCAAGCCCTATTTTGTACGACTTTGAATTAGGGATGTCCTCAAAGAATACTTCTCCCTTTGCATTGGCAACGGTTCCTTCTGTAAATTGATAGCCTTGTCCAACAAGTTCCCAGTCATTCCCCGGCGACAATACATCAACCAGCATCTGGTTTTTTGTCGTTGTGTTTTTTACAGGCTGTGGCCAATTCTTCCAAAGCCAGCGCATCACTTCTGGGAAGATAGCAGCGCCATGCTTGTTATTATGGGAATCTTCACCCCATACATGGGTTACTTCATAGCCCGAAAAAATGAGTGAGCGTTCCATACTTTCATTGGCTTTCCACCAATCACCTGCGTAAATATTATTATCATTCGATCCGTCCTGTAAAAAGATCCGGATGGGTTTAGGTTCTGTCTTCCGGATCAGGGTTGAATAACGATCACCGCCACGCAAACCCACGTACGTGCCAATGGCACTGAATACCCTTGAGAATTCATTAGGCCTTTCCCATGCTGCCGTAAACGCGCAGATCGCGCCACTGCTGGATCCGCCAATGGCCCGGTCGTTCCCGTTCCTGGATAAACGAATAGCCCGGCCATCGCTTGTTTTTTGCTTTTCTACTTCAGGTAAAATTTCTTCCAGCAAGAACCTTGCGTAGGCATCTCCTAAGCCATCATACTCCAGGCTACGGTTAAAACGATCGAGACTATGGGCTGTATCAGTTGTACGTACCCGACCGGGTGTAATAAATACACCAATGGTCACAGGCATTTCATTGGCCGCGATCAGGTTATCAAATACAGTAGGGGCCTTCCATTGAATGCCATCCTGGTTAATATACACACAGGCCGGTTTATCGCCCTTGTATTGTACCGGAACATAGATCCAGTAATCACGTACCGTTCCCGGAAATATTTTCGAATGATCAAAACTCAGTTTGATGATCTCTCCTTTGGGGATGCCGGCATGTTCCTCAGAAGCTGGGTCGACAGGATACGTGATAGCAGGTACCTGTGAAAAAACCTGCGTGCATAAAAGGACTAATAACAGAATGAGCAATCGTTTCATGGCGGTAATAATTGGAGTCTTTTAAAGTTATTAAAAATTACGGCCAACACCTTAAGACTTCCTCACAGCTATTTTACAAGATTTCCACAATCTGAGGAACCCAACTGCGCCCTTGCGCCTTTGCGTGAATTTTTGCACGCAAAGGCGCAAGGGCGCAGTTTTTTTAGGATGCAGGATAGTTTTCAGGAATTCTCTGTTTATCTTACCATTCCAAGTTTGTCGATTATGAAAAAGATCATTTTACTGCTCACCCTGATCGCTTTACAATTCGCTTTCAAACCCAAAGAAATTAGCTGGGTAGCCATCGGTGATTCCATCACTTACCTGAATGAACATCCGGATGAAACGGGTAACCGGATCACCAAAGGCTATATGACAAGGGTAACCGAAAAACTGCCCAATATTCATTACACCAACCAGGGGCATAATGGTTGGACAGCTATCCGTATTGCCACAGAGATCGATAAACTGGGATTGACAAAAGCAGATGTATATACTGTGTTTCTCGGAACCAATGACTGGTGGGGGAGCAAACCCCTAGGCACATTTGGTGATTATGAAAATAATACCGGTAATGCAACCGTATATGGTGCTTTCAGAACCATTGTCAATAAACTGCGCAGCCTGAACAGCGAGGCAAAGATCATTCTCATTACACCCATGCAGCGTGTTGATTTTGTGTATATCAATAATTTCAAGAACAATGCGTTCGGGTCTTATAAAGAGAAAGCAGGGCAGCGGCTTGAACAGTTTGCCGATGCTATCAACCAGATCGGAAAATATGAACATTGTGATGTGGTGGATCTTTACCACAAAAGCGGAATGAAACATGAGAACCTGGTAAAATACAAACGCTTAAAGGATCCGCAAACCGGCGCCTACCGGAATTATCCTTATCCCGAATTCATTGATATCCCCTTTAATCCTGAAACTGACGAATATCCTTACCCCGTTGAAGCCGGAGATATGACCTATGACGGGTTACATCCCTCTGATAAAGGCTATGCCGTAATTACAAACATGCTCCTGAAACTGATGAAAAAAATATAGCATTCCCAAATCCAGGATACCCAACCGCGCCTTTGCGCCTCTGCGTGCATCCTTTCAAATTACGTACCTTACTTCTAAATTACCATCTAACCCAAGAACAAAAAATGGCATTACTCGAAAAACAACTACTCATCAAACGTTCCGGTTTAACCAAAGCAGGAAAAGGATTATTTACAGAGAAAGCGATTGCAAAAGGCAAAAAGATCGTTGAGTACAGAGGATTGATCAAACCATTGGTAGAGATCAAAGACAGGCGCTACGCTTTCTATGTGAATAAGAATCATGTGATAGATGCCAAAAACCACAAAGAAGGGGTGGCCCATTTTGCCAATGATGCCAAGGGGCTTAGTAAAAAAGCAACATTGAAAAACAATGCCAAGTACCTGAAAGAGGGCCTTCGGGTTTTTATTGTTGCCACAAAACAAATTAATGCAGGCGAGGAGATTCTTGTGGGTTATGGAAAGACTTATTGGGAAACTACGCCTGATGCAAAGAACGGCAGGAAAGGAATTCTGTTAGGTAAATCAGGAAAGACAGGTGGATAGATCACTCGCACATATCTTACAGCATAAGATCATCGCCATCATCCGTGGTGCAGACCCGCATGATGTGATTCCGATCGTAGAAGCTTTATATGCAGGTGGTATACGGACTCTGGAAATAACCCTGAACTCATCCAATGCTCTTGGATTGATCTCGGAGATTACATCCTCCTGGCAGGACAGGATCCTGGTAGGAGCCGGAACGGTTTTAGATGCAGCATCTGCAAATGCAGCTATCGATGCTGGTGCGCGTTTTATCATTTCACCTATTGTGGATCTTCCTACGATAAGGGCCACAAAAGAAAGAGGGGCCATCAGTATTCCCGGTGCGTTTACAGCAACAGAGATCGTACAGGCTTATGTTAATGGCGGAGATCTCATCAAGGTTTTTCCTGCATCTGTAGGGCCGGCTTATTTTAAAGATCTGCGTGGGCCGCTTCCGCATATTCCTTTAATGCCAACGGGAGGAGTGCAGTTGGATAATATCCGCGCATTTCATCAGGCAGGTGCTGCGGCATTCGGTATTGGAAGTGCCTTGGTGGATCCGAAAGAGAAAATAACGGATAGTTCCCTGCTATTACTAACAAGCAAAGCGGCCGGGTTCGTTAAGGCATTACAATGATTGAATCATTTCTTATGCATACAGATCCACTTTTTTTAAGTTGTGATTGGGGAACTTCTCATTTCCGCCTCCGATTGGTGGAAGGGGAGGCGTTGCATATCGTAACAGAAGAAACCAGCAACAAAGGCATTGCCTCAACTTTTGCCTTATGGAAACAAAAAAATATTGCGGAAGAACATCGGTTTGCGTTCTATCTCACAATCATTTCTGAGGCTGTTCAAAAAATGGAAATGAAGCTGGGCCGATCACTGTCAGGTATTCCTTTGATCATTTCAGGAATGGCTTCGGCCAATATAGGTATGCGGGAACTTCCTTATAAGCCCCTTCCATTTTTGATAGATGGGTCTGATCTTTTTACACAGATTGTTCCTGCTTCAGCAGAATTCTCTCACACACTGATCCTGCTCTCAGGAGTAAGGTCAACCGATGATGTGATGCGCGGAGAAGAGATCCAATTGGTTGGATGTATGTCGCAGGAAGAACCCGAGGAACAGACCCTGGTCTTTCCCGGAACGCATTCAAAACATATCACTGTGATCAATGGGGTTGCTACCGTTATTCAAACCTATCTTACAGGCGAACTCTTTCAGCTGCTCTGCACCCATGGCCTGCTTGCGGGATCTGTAGAGGCCGGGACGGGGATACAAGAAGACAATCACCAAGAATGTTTTGAGAAGGGAGTTGCGGATGCCATAGATACGAATCCACTTCATGCACTCTTCCTCGTAAGAACCAACCAGCTATTTCAAAAAATGAACCCCAAAGAAAATTATCATTACCTGAGCGGTCTGTTGATCGGGCTGGAATTAAAAGCGTTACTGAATAAAAAGAGAATGAGAATTTCATTGGTCACCAATCAAACACTGGAGCCTTATTACAGGATCGCATTGGCGCATCTCGGGTTAGCTGCAGATCTTCAGGTGCGAAATGCAGATAAAGCCATTATACAGGGACATTATCTATTATACCGTCAATATCAGAAAACGCTGATCAGATAGATTAGAAACTTTCGGAGCTGTATAATGATTAATGTGATTCCCTGGTAACTTCACTACCCGAACTCCCCCTTAGGAAATCAAGATCCGCGCCAAGGTTTGCCTGTTCCACATGTTTGATATATAAGCTCACATATCCTCTGTCAACAGGAGGTAAGACGGCTTGCCAGTTTTTTCTTCTTTTGGCCAGTTCCTCTTCAGACACTTCCATATTGAGGCTTCTGTTCTCAACATCCAGTACCACCATATCTCCGTTCTGAATCAAAGCAAGATTACCTCCTGCTGCTGCTTCGGGCGCTACGTGTAATACCACGGTACCAAAGCCGGTACCACTCATCCTTCCGTCTGAAATGCGTACCATATCGGTAACGCCTTTCTCTAATAATTTTCTGGGCATACTCATGTTGCCAACTTCGGGCATACCGGGATAGCCTTTGGGCCCAACATTTTTCAGAACGAGTACATTGGTCTCATCTACTTCGAGAGAAGGATCATCTATCCGGTTCTTATAATCTTCAATATTTTCAAATACCACAGCCTTGCCCCTGTGTTTCATCAAATGTGGTGAAGCGGCGGAAGGTTTTAACACGGCACCGTCTTCACAGATATTTCCTTTCACCACAACAATACCGGATACGGGGTTAAAAGCTTCTTCTGTGGTAGAAATGATGTTTCTGTCGTAACAGACAACATCCGCATAATTCTCTTTTACGGTTTTTCCATTCACCGTCATAATATCTTTATGCAGCACCTTATCCAACTCTTTCATTACGGCAGGAAGGCCGCCGGCATAATAGAGGTCTTCCATAAAATATTTACCGGAAGGCTGCAGGTTAGCTACCAATGGTATTTTAGAAGAAATAGTATCAAAGTCATTCAGGTGCAAAGGCACACCCATTCTGCCAGCGATCGCCAGTAAATGGATCACGAAATTGGTGGAACCGCCAATGGCTGCATTCACCATGATCGCATTTTCAAATGCTTTGCGGGTAAGTATATCAGAAGGCTTAAGATGTTCTTTGGCCATTTCAACAATGCGAAGACCGGACATTTGAGCTAATACTTTTCTTCTGGAATCTGCTGCCGGAATTGAAGCATTACCGGGTAAAGTGAGTCCGAGCGATTCTACCATACAAGCCATCGTAGAGGCTGTTCCCATTACCGCACAATGCCCGCGGCTGCGGCACATGGAAGCTTCTGCCATTTCCAGGTCATCCTGCGACATTTTTCCTGCACGAAGGTCTTCGAAAAAATTCCAGATATCAGAAGTGCCGATATCCTGTCCACGGAATTTTCCTTTCAACATCGGCCCACCGGAAACCACGAGGGTAGGGATGTTAACACTACAGGCACCCATGACCAACGAAGGTGTTGTTTTATCACAGCCACATAAAAGAACGACGGCATCCAAAGGGTTGGCGCGAATGGATTCTTCTACATCCATGCTGGCCAGGTTTCGGAATAGCATAGTGGTGGGCCTCATTAGTGATTCACCCAGTGACATGACAGGAAATTCAAGCGGAAATCCGCCTGCCTGCAAAACTCCGCGTTTTACCGATTCAGCCAACTCACGCAAATGTGCATTACAGGGAGTTAGTTCAGACCATGTATTACAGATACCGATCACCGGCCTGTCGCGAAATTCAAAATCGGGAAACCCCTGATTCTTCATCCATGCTCTGTAAATAAATCCATCTTTACCTTCTTTACCAAACCAATCACGGCTGCGGAGTTTGTTACTCATAATTACTATTTTATAAAACCGTATAAATAATAGAACAAGGCCAATCAATTATTGATCATTATCAACAGGCATGAACAGGAAAAAAGACCCTTTGTAGAAACAAGAGGTCTAATTCTTATGGAAGATTGCTGCCATACGAGAAGCTGTTTGATAATTATTTATCCCACCATATTCTGGTACTTAATTTATCTGCACCCTGTCTGGCTATCGCTTCATTCGCATTCGTAACATTCACGGATAGTTCAGAAGTAGGGTAGGTCATCCTGCGGATAAAAGTTCCGTTTGGAACATCCGGGTTATTCGGTTGACCATAAGGGTTAGGGGTCAATGCCGGGAAACCGCTTCTTCTGAAATTGGCAAATGCTTCAGGGCCATTTAAGAAGGATGCGATCCAGTATTGTGTATTGATCTGCTGTAACTCTGTGCCGGCAACAAGCGGATTAGCGGTAGCATATGCATCTCTTGCTGTGGATGCAATCGCAGAGCCTGCATCATACACAGCCATTTGATCCATATGTGCTTTAATACCATCCGTAAAATATTGCGCAGCGGTTCCTGTTGTTATCCATCCCCTGAATCTTGCTTCGGATAATAATAATTGTGTCTGGGCAGCAGTCACCAGAAATACAGGAGCAGTTGTTTTTAAGATCCTTCTGCGGTCTGCCTGGCTATAGTCATAAAAACTTGCCAGTCCATCTGCAGTTGCCTGGGCAACGATCGTACCATTGTCTTTTCCCATCGGCATACCTATTTGCTGCGCAGGGTTGGTAGAACCTGCTGCAACGGTTTGTCCATTACCGGATGTAGCACCTACATAACGAATGGCAATAGCAGCCAGTCTTGGATCACTGGTGCTTTTCAGTTGATCAACAAAGGGTTTAGCGAGATAAAAATTGGCTGCTTCGCTACCGTTCAATGTTCCGCCAACCGGCTGATTATAGTTGGCATCATGTCTGATATAACCATTATCTGCATTATCGGTGATCACCCCTCCGTTAAAAGCAGCTAACACGGTGGTTTGTGCTTTTGCCGCATCCACCTTACTAAGACGCATACCAGCCCTTAACAGCAGAGAGTAGCCGAATTTTTTCCATTTTGCAATGTTCCCAGCATACAACAGATCAGAAGCTTCAATTGTGCCGGACGCATTTAATGCACCGGTAGCTTCTGTTAATTCCTGAATCAATTTTGTATAGATAGCTTGTTGTGCATCGTATTTAGGAAGAAAAAGCAGGTCAGTATATCCCCTGGCACTTTCGGAGAATGGAATGTCACCATACTCGTCTGTAAGGATCATAAATGTATATGCCTGTACTATCCTCGTCATATTATACAAGTTGCTTCTTGCAGGAATGCTTTTCGTTGTCGTTATGATATCCTGCGTGTACTTGATCACATTCTGGTAGTAAACTGCCCATACAGGGTTCATGGTAATATCCCTGCTATCCTGATTGAAATTTGCTCCCGCCAAAACACCTCCGTTCGGAGTTACCATCTGTTGCACGACACCAATATCAAATACCAGTGTCTTAACAGGAAATGATACATTAATGATGGCATTGTTTAAAAGAAGAACAGGATCGATGGATGTGGGGCTGGTTCTGTTCACATTTAATTCTTCCAGTCCTTTTTCACAAGAAGATGCAAACAGCAATCCGACAGCCAGTATACTATAGTTGAATATTTTTTTCATATATCGTGCTATTAAAATTTAATATTTAAGTTAAAGCCGATTCCTCTTGTCGTTGGCAAGCCGGGAGATTCAAGGCCTACCTGGTTATCAGATCCAAAACCAAAAGTTTCCGGATCGATATTGTCTACCCATTTTTTCAGGATCAGCACATTATTGGCAACCAGGTCAAGCTTGAGACCTTTGATGGGCCATTTAGCCGGAATATATCTGGTAAAATCATATCCCAGGCTGATCTGGCGAAGTTTCCAGTAACCACCGTTGTAAACAACCGACTCAATGATCTGTTGTGAACGTAAATGTTCCCAATAGGTTTGAACAGGTGCCACAACTGTATTAGGCCCGCCACTCAGGTTCACACCATTGCCTGTTACACCACCTTCTCTTCCTTCCAGAGTGATCTTATGTAACCCTTCACGAATGGCATTGAAGTTGGTACCGGAAAGCATCTTATTACCTAATTTGAAATCAACGAAAACAGCAAGGGTAAAGGCTTTGTAATTAAATGAATTCAAAAAGCCTCCTGTCCATTTGGGTAAGGCACTTCCAAACATCACAAGATTGCTGGTACGCAATGGCAAGCCATTTGCCTGGAAGATCCGCTGGTTTCCTTTAGTAGGGTCGGTAGCATATCCGTAACCGGCGATCTGTCCCATTTCTTCACCAACAACATGTCTTACTTCTCCGTTAAACACGTGTGTACCAATAGTGATCCGCTCACCGGGTGTATTGGTGATAATGCTTAATACTTTTGTTTTATTATACGAAGCATTGGCGGTAAACTGCCATGTGAAATTTTTCTTTTGAACCGGTATCAGGTTCAGCATGGCTTCAAATCCCTGGTTCTGGCTTTTACCGCTATTGATCCTTGTATTCACATAACCGGACGCATCAGATACCTGTACCTGTACAATCTGGTCGTTGGTTACTTTTTTATACACCGCCACATCCAGGTTTACCCTGCTTTTGAACATTTTCAATTCAAGACCTACTTCCGTTTCATTTACCCTGCTGGGTCTCAGGCTGGGGTTGGGGATAGAAGTTCCGCTGGTAGCAACCGGTACAGGCACTCCTGATGAATTATTGATCAGGTTTGCATTTACGGCATAAAATAACTGGCCTGCATAAGGAGCCACATCACCATCGCTACCCACTTCTGCATAACCTAACCTGATCTTTCCGAAATTTAACCAGGGGATCCTTTTCAGGTTCTCAGAAAAAACATAGGAACCGGAAACCGAAGGATAAAGAATACTTCTGTTAGCGGGAGATAAAGTAGAGAACCAGTCATTTCTTACCGTAGCATTCAGGTAGAATGTTCTGTTCCAGGATACTTCACCTGAACCATACATGGAATTCACTCCCTGCTCAACCAATGTATAAACAGGATCTTTTGATCTTCCGTTCTGAACTGTATATAATCCTCTTACAAAAAAATCGGTTACCTGCACATTGTTTACATCCAATACTCTTTTCATCTGGTTACCACCTGCGGTAAGGGTGGCATCAAATTTTCCAAACTTCTTGTTGGCAGCGATCAGGAAATCCAGATTGGTTTCTCTGAACCTGCGCGACTCCTGTGTATAAATACCATTGGCAAAGCCGGTCACCAGCGGCCTTGAAGCCTGTCCGGTAGGGAAGTTGTTTACATCTTCATCACGGCTCCAGTAATCCTGTCCAAACCGGCCCTGTACAAAAAGCCATGGAAGGATATTATACTTCATGGAAATATTACCAAAAAGCCTGTCCCGTTTGATATTATGAAATTGCTCAGCCAAAACCCAGTAAGGATTGGTACGGTTCATAAAACGGGAGTAGATATATTCATTGCCTGTGGCAGGATTATATTTATTCGCATCCAGAACACTCAATGGCATTGTATTAGACATACCCATCAATGTAGTAGGAATGGAGTTATCCTGATTGGCTATGTTCGGAGGGTTTGTATTTTTTTCGTTTGTATAATTGACATTTCCCCCAAAGCTCAGGTTATCTGTCAGATTGTAACTGAATCCAAGATTGAGTCCGATACGCTTAAACGTATTATTCGGCATGATCCCTTTATTGTCTGCATTGGTTAAGGAAAGATATAATCCCCCTTTCTCAGTGCCTGTACTCAGGGTAACCGTATTGGTAAGATTCTGCCCGGTTCTGTAGAACTCTTTGATCCGGCTTCCCTGTGCTACATAAGGGATATTCGGTGTGCTGAACAGGGTCTGCGTCATGCCCGGTTGAATTTTTTCTCCAAACGACCATTGGCCGGATGTAGGATCAATCGTAGTGGGCCGTACACCATTTTCCCCCTGGCCATATACTTTCTGATAATCTGTAAAATCCAAAGGTGTATCAAAAGTATAGTTTGCATTATAGGTTACACCAATGCCCTTTCCTTTTCCTTTTGTTTTGGTAGTGATCATGATCACACCATCTTTCGCGCGTGAGCCATACAATGCTGCGGCCGGTGCACCTTTGAGGATACTCATGTTCTCAATATCATCAGGGTTGATGCTTGACAGTCCATCTCCGCCATCAGCAAATACACCACCCCCTTTTACAGAAACAGCGTTATCGTTAAAATTGGTGTTATCAACCGGTACACCATTGATTACGATCAACGGATTGTTTTGACCGGAAATAGAAGATTGTCCCCTGATCCGGATCTTGGAAGATCCTCCCGGACCTGTGCCTAAGCTGGAGATATTAACACCGGCAACTTTTCCCTGCAACGCATTCAGCGGATTGGAAGTCCTGTTAACGGTAAGGTCTTCTGCTTTTACATTTGAAGCTGCATAGCCCAGTCCGCGTGCCTGTTTTGAGATACCCAGTGCAGTAACCACTACTTCACCCAGTACCTGTTCATTCACCTGTAAGGTTACATTGATCACAGATCTTCCGGCAACAGCGATTTCCTGGTTTTTAAAACCAACGGCACTAAATACCAGTACTGCATTGGAAGCAGCTGTAATGGTATATTTTCCCGAAGCGCCGGTAGCAGTACCACTGGTACTACCTTTCACGATCACCGAAATATCGGCAATGCCTTTTCCGTCGGCATCAGATACTTTTCCGGTAACTGTTTGTGAATAAACCTGGAATGAAAAAAATGGGATCAGAAAAAAAACTAAACATAGTTTAGACAACGCCGGCCCGTAAGCCAGATGTGATTCTTTCTTCATAATGGCAAGTTATTTTGGTTAACAGGTTTTCTCAGCATAAGAAAACCGATTTTTAGCAACGTACAAAATAGCCGAATTAAAAACAGATAAACTTCCAATAAAAGACGACGTTGATTTTTGAACAAATAATGTTCATAGAATATGGAGATAAATATTCTCCTGAATTAGTTATTCTGAATAATAGCTGTACTTTAGAAAACTAATCATGCTGCCAGAATGAACCAGTTTATACTTCAGAAAGGATATTCCGAAGAGCTGCAACTGTTTGACCATATTCTGGAATTTGCCATTAAGAAGAATAACGCAATTCAACTAAACTCTCTGCATGAAGACGTTACCAACTGTATCCGCATCTATTACATTTTTGAAGGAAAATTTGAATGGAGGATCAATGGGCAACATCATATCTTATATCCCGGCGATTTTGTTCTGATACAACCCGGCCAGAAATTCGGGGGACAAAACGGTATCATGAATATCGGCACTTTATGCTGGTTATATATTGAAGTGAACAGGCCAATACCCGGTGAAGGGGTTATGTTTGGAAAATGGAGCAGTCTGCCTAAAAACGAAATACTGGCGATCGGAAAAATACTCAGGCATTGCAATACACCTGTTCTCTCAAGGGTAAAAGAAGTGGGCAGGATGTTAAATGAGATACAATACGAATTGTGTAACCAACAGATCGGTTCAGGTACAAGGGTAAACCAACTGATCGATGAGTTGTTCATCTTTATTGCCCGCAAGCTCACCTTGCAGAATAATACCCATCGTGATTTCCCGCAGATCTTTATGAATCTTGAACAGGCGCTGCGAAAGAATCTATCGCACCAGTGGACAGTAGAGGAAATGGCTGCCATGGTTGGATTGGGCACTACAACTTTTACTGAAAAAGTAAAAAATTATTCAGGGTTCTCTCCACTGAATTATCTTATTACTATACGTATTTCAGAAGCTACCAAATTATTGAAGCAGAATGATCTGAGCGTAACGGATATCGCATTGGAAACAGGTTTTTATTCATCGCAGCATTTTGCCACAACCTTTAAAAAACTCACCGGGTATACACCAAGGGATTTCAGAAAAAAAAATATTTCAAATGAAAAAGATTAAGACAACCCAGAAAGATTGTGTGATCACAATTGAGCTTGGCACGAATGCAGTTCGGGTTTTTGCGTTTAATATGACGGGCGGGCTGATCGGCTCAGCAAAAGGAGCTTATCCAACCCTGCATCCGGAGCCTGAGTATAGTGAACAGGATCCGGAACAGTTATTCATTACCATGTTATATGTACTCAAATGTTTTCTGAATGAAAAGATCTATGCAGAAAAATACAAAGTGATCACGATCTCATTCAGTGCCGCCATGCATAGCGTTTTACCGATCGATAAAAACGGGGTACCATTGGGTAATGCCATTACCTGGGCCGATAACAGGGGGAAAAATGAAGCAGCTGATCTGATAGGTAATAAGATAGGCAGATCGATCTACCAGGCCACAGGAACACCTTTACATCCTATGTCGCCCCTGGTAAAGATCAGCTGGATGAAGAATAAGGATAAGGAGCGGTTTAAAAAGACCTATAAATTCCTGTCAATAAAATCTTATGTAATTCACCAGCTGACCGGGGAATATATGATTGATTACAGCCTGGCATCTGCTACCGGGTTATTTAATATTCATAAACTGAAATGGGATACAGAAGCATTGGCTTACGCAGGTATCACAGCAGGCAGGCTGCCCGACCTGGTTTCTGTATTTCACTCTGCCGGTAAATTGCGAAAGGAATATCAGACATCATTAGGGTTAAGTGCCGATACAAAGATCATTGCAGGCTCAAGTGATGGATGCATGGCTACTTTAGGTGCCGGTGTATGGAGCGAAGAAAAAGCAACGATCACTATTGAAGATAGTGGTGCCATGAGGGTAGTAGGCAAAAAAATATTAAAAGATGAAAAGCAGCGGTTCTTTAATTATGTGCTTACAGAGGGGAATTATGTAAGTGGTGGGCCAACCAATAATGGGGGCGTAATTTTTGAATGGTTTGCCAAGCATTTCGGTGATTTTAAATATGCGTATGATATTGAAAACTGCATGGAGGAACTGATCAATGATGCTACTAAAGTAGCACCCGGTTCCGATGGTTTGTTGTTTCTTCCGTATCTGCTCGGAGAAAGGGCACCTATCTGGAATGCCAATGCACGTGGGGTCTATTTTGGATTGAACATTAAGCATGAACAAAAACACTTTGTAAGGGCAACCATTGAGGGGATCCTTTATGAAATGTACAGTATCGGAAAAATGGTGGAAGAACACCGAAACATCAAAAGCCTTTCCGTTAACGGAAGTTTTGCGACGATCCCTTTCTGTTCGCAACTGATCGCAGACATATTTAATAAACCGGTTGCTGTGAGCAAGAACACCAATAGTGTAGGAATGGGTACTTTTTTATTAACGGCTACAGATATGGGTATTTACAGCAGCCTCGAAGATGCTGCCAAGAGTGTTGAGTTTGCGGAAACCTTTGTACCTAACAAACCGCATCATGCGATCTATAAAAAGTATGCAGCGGTTTTTGAAAAATTAAGTACAAAATTCAATGCAGAATTTGAAGCCATCGCTAACCTGCAGAAAGAACAGCTGGAATAATAGCAAACCAGCCTATGCAATAATTATACGAGGCTGCCCATATTTTCAACCATCAACTTATTTCAATATCTAAACAAATCATTATGACACCATCACAAAAATTTCTAAAGAAAATCGGACTGAAGGAAGAAGATACTATTAACGAGCCTCCGGTTTTAGTGCCCGAAACCCAGGAAAACAGCCGCCGTTCTTTTTTTAAAAAATCAACTATGGGAGGGATCGCTTTTGGCGGTGCTTTTTTATTGTCGCCAATCGAAGACCTGATCGCACAAAGCACACAAAAAGTTGGCCGCTACTCTGCACCCTCTGATCTTAAGATAACAGACATGCGTTACTGCCACACAAACGTGATGGGAGGCACAGCCATTATCCGGATTGATACAAACCAGGGAATTTCGGGCTTAGGAGAAGTGAGAGATGCTTCTGATGTGCGATATGCGTTAATGCTGAAGAGCCGGATCCTGGGACAAAATCCCTGTAATGTTGAGCAGATCTTTAAATCCATCAAACAGTTCGGTGGCCCGGCAAGACAGGCAGGGGGGGTATGCGCTGTTGAAATGGCACTTTGGGATATTTGTGGCAAAGCGTACAATGTTCCCTGCTGGCAATTATTAGGCGGCCGGTATCGCGATAAAATACGCATGTATGCAGATACCCCGGAAGCAGCTTCTCCGGAAGAACAAAAGAAACTGATCAAATACCGTCTGGAAGAACAGGGCTATACCTGGTTAAAAATGGATGTTTCCATTGGCGAATTAAAAGGGATTCCCGACACTCTTGTTAATCAGAAATTCTGGCAGAATGATAAGGGCAATCTAGCTCAATTCGGCGACCAGAGTAATTATATGTCGTACGGAAATACGCTGCATCCGTTTACACAGATCCAGATCACCGACAAAGGCCTGGAAGAATTACAAAAAGTAGTGGAAAGCGTTAGAAGCATGGTGGGTTATGAGATCCCGCTCTCTACCGATCACTACGGGCATTTTGATTATAACAACGGGATCCGTTTAGGCAGGGCCCTGGAAAAATACAGGCTGGCCTGGTTAGAAGATATCGTTTCATGGGAATATACCGAACAATGGAAACGGTTAACAGATGCACTGGAAACACCTACGCTTACCGGAGAAGATATTTACCTGCTGAAAAATTTTAAACCCCTGATCGATGCACGTGCAGTGGACATCATTCACCCGGACCTTGCTTCTTCGGGAGGTTTATTGGAGACGAAAAGAATTGGTGACTATGCAGAAGAATATGGGATAGCCATGGCCATGCACCAGGCAGGTACACCTGTTTCCTTTATGGCTAATGTACATTGTGCAGCAGCCACACAAAATTTTCTGGCATTGGAACACCACTCGGTGGATATTCCATGGTGGGAGGACCTGGTAAAAACAACGGATGGCAGAAAAATAATTACCAAAGGATTTGCCAATCTTCCACTCACAGCACCCGGGTTGGGTATTGAATTAAATGAAGAAGTGCTGAAGCAACACCTGCATCCTTCTGATAAAACTTTTTTTGAACCTACACCTCAATGGAACGATAAACGTTCACACGACAGGGTATTCAGTTAAGCAATCCTTATTGCAATGGTAGACCTGTTTTATGCAGGTTTACTATTGCTTACTTAAGAAATCTAATCAGCCATGGCCTTGACTAAGCAATCCGGATATCATCGTTTTTTTTACATTCCCGCCGTAATGGTACTGGTTCTCTATTTTGTACTACTTGTTCAGAATGACCACCAATGGGGTGGCTGGATCCTGATGTCTTTCTTTTTATTTCTCTCTATAGCATTTCGCGGAAATCAAATGCTGAAGGGGTTGTCCTATACCGTATTGATTCTCGCAGCGGTAAGCCTCGCCATGTATTATCCGCAATATTTTAAAACGATCGGCACTTTTAAATTATCGGCACTGATTGTTCCATTGCTTCAGGTGATCATGTTTGGTATGGGAACAGAATTGAGTTTAAAGGATTTTGCCAATGTGTTGCGGATGCCTAAGGGGGTGATGGTTGGATTGGTTTGTCACTACACGATCATGCCCATGGTCGGCTTCTCCGTAGCAAGGCTATTTAATTTTCCACCTGAAATTGCGGCAGGTATCATTTTGGTGGGTTGCTGTCCCAGCGGCTTAGCATCTAATGTAATGTGTTATTTGGCAAAAGCCAACCTGGCTTTATCGGTATCCGTAACAACGATCTCCACTTTAGTGGCACCCTTTGTAACGCCCTTGCTGATGCGGTTGTTGGGTGGCGATCTGATTGAGATCAATTTCTGGGCGATGGTATGGGATATTACCAAAATTGTGATACTGCCTGTAGTGGCCGGACTCATCTTTCATTATATCGTACATGGAAAATTTAAATGGTTGGATAAAGCCATGCCCTTGCTTTCTATGTGCGGCATCATTTTTATTATCACCATCATCACGGCATCGGGAAGGGACAGCCTGCTGAAAGTAGGGGGCTTATTGATCATCGCAACTTTTATCCATAATGTTGCCGGTTTTATCCTTGGGTACTGGTCGGGTAGACTATTGAAATTCCCGGAACGTGATTGCAGAACCATTGCTTTGGAAGTTGGTATGCAGAATGCAGGGTTAGCATCGGGACTTGCGTTAACCATGGGGAGAATGGCCACGGCAGGATTGGCACCGGCCATTTTTGGCCCGATGATGAATATTACCGGTTCTTTTATTTCCAGTTGGTGGCATAACCGGCAGCCGGATAGCAATACACCTTGAAAAGAGTAATGTATACTGATTCATTTGATTGAGTACCCTTTAAATAATCTATATGAGAACGAAACTATGTTTGGGGATCCTGTTGGCGGTTTGTATCACATGGGTGCAACCCGCTACGGCCCAGGTAAAACAATTCAAAGTATTACTGGTAACAACCACAAAAGGATGGCATCACGAATCATTGCATGCGGGTGTATTAGCGATTCAGCAATTGGGTGTCAAGAATTATTTTGATGTGGTATTGTTTGAGGACCCGAATTCATTTACAGATAAGTATCTTGAGTCATTCAAAGCTGTGATCTTTCTAAACACCACAGGTGATATTTTCGATTCTGCGCAACAAAAAGTAATGGAGCGGTTTATCCAGTCAGGGAAAGGCTTTGTAGGTATCCATAGTGCATCGGATACAGAATATGGTTGGGACTGGTATACCAAACTGGTGGGAAGAATGTTTCATATACATCCCGTAATTCAGACTGCCCGGATCAATAGTATTGATGCCACGTTCCCGGGTTTGCAGGGATTTACCAATAATAAAATATGGACAGACGAGTGGTATGAATTTGGCCCGGAAAAAGTTACGGATCTGCATTATCTGCTTTCTGTAGATGAGTCTTCCTATAACCCTAAAGTAGAATGGGGCCCAAATAAGAAAGGAGTGGGTATGGGCAAATTACACCCGGTGGCCTGGTACCATGATTTTGACGGAGGCCGTTCTTTCTACACGGCCCTTGGCCATATGCCTGCCGATTTCAGCGATCCGGCTTTTTTGAACCATGTATATGCGGGCATTTTTTTTGCAGCCACAGGAAAGAAATGACCGATCCTATAAAAAATTATAACAACCCATTCAGTACAAACGATAACAGAAAAATATGAAAAACTTTATTTGTTCTTTTTTGATGATCACAGCCATCAGTTGTTGCAGCATTTCCCTGAATGCCCAATATAACCGGGTAGCTATGGACAAGGCCTATATCATCTCTTTAACATCACAATGGAAGGGAGAACGTTTACCGGATGGCAGGCCCTTTGTTTCTGATAATTTATTGGAAAGGCTCAAAAAAGTGGTGTTAACACATGCCTGGGGCGGATTGAAGAACCATAAATTCAATAACCAGTACCAGGGAAATTGGAAGATGATCAATTCGGATAAAAATACCATTATGACGGGAAGGGTAGTAACGGCGCAGTATATGCCTCAACGACCTGATTTTGGAGACCTGATCCGGAAAGTGGGATTGGCTGAGGGGCACGGTGAAAAGGCCTTATCCAATGTATGGCCGATAGAAATGCTGCGCGACGGTGATGTGTATGTGGCAGACAGCTATGCAAAATTTGACCAGGGAACTTTGATCGGCGACAGGTTAGCAAATTCCATCTACACAAAATCGAAAAGAGGGGTGGTATTCTGGGGTACCGTAAGAAATATCCAGGAAATAAAAAAGATCGATGGTTTCAATGGCTGGATCCTGGGCGATCATCCATCAGCTATCAACGAAGTGATGCTTACTTCTATTAATGCAGCCATCAGGGTAGGAGATGTTACGGTTTTGCCCGGTGATGTGGTGTATGCCAGTCCTTATGGCACACTTTTTTTACCGGCATACCTGGTAGAAGAGATCGTACTCGAAGCTGAGATCAGTAATCTGCGCCATATTTACGGGATCATGCGGAATAAGGCTGGCGATTGGACTACCGGCCAGATCGATAGTGAATACACGCCGCAGATGACAAAAGAATTTTATGATCATCTGCTGAAAATGTCTGATGAGGAATTGCCAATGCCCCGCAAAGA
>CBHRAM010000007.1:0-31143 GCA_966076165.1 uncultured Chitinophagaceae bacterium | reverse complement strand
ATAGAACCTGGTGTACGGCGCAGACTTTTTCCATTATACAATCCCCTTACCTGTTGCGAATTAGCCTGATAATTATGAGGTTCCAGAAAAATGATAAACGTCTTGAATGTATTGGTCACTTTTATATCTGCAGACAGGTAACCTTTGGCAGACACACTTACAATTTCAGTAGAACCATTACGCAGCAGCAAAGGAAATTCTCCATTCTCATCAGCGATGATCGTGTCTTTTCCGTTTACCAGTATGGTTGCCTCGGGAATGGCCTGAGCAAAGTACACATCTTTCACCACGCATTTAACCGATACGGGCTGGGCCTGTACACAAATACTTCCCATACTCATCAGTAAAATTACTATCAATTGCTTCATCAGTTGCGTCTTGGTTCTTGGTGAAAATATTATAAAGACATCAGTAAATCAGAAACTGCTGCCCCTTATCGGTTAACAGGCCCCAGTTTCGGACGAAGACGGGCTTTGCTTTTATTAAATATATTCTGTCCGTTCTCAACCCCTTTCCGGATCTCCTTTTGCCTTTCTACCGGCAGGTGGATGGTATCCTTACATTCTTTACTGCAACATCCATCATAGTCTGCTGCACATGACTCACACTGGATAAACAATAAATGACAACCATTATTCTTACAATTGGTATGATCATCGCAAGGTTTTCCGCATTGGTGGCAGCGGGCGATCACATCTTCGGTAATGCGCTCGCCTAACCTGTCGTCGAACACAAAATTCTTACCGATGAATTTACTTTCCAGCTCGGTTTCTTTCACCTGTTTTGCATAATTGATGATACCGCCTTCGAGATGAAATACATTTTTGAACCCTTTATGCAGCATATAGGCACTGGCTTTCTCACAACGGATTCCGCCGGTACAGTACATTATGATATTTTTTTCTTCATTACCCTTCATCATATCCACGGCCATCGGCAACTGATCACGGAAAGTATCTGAAGGTACTTCAAGTGCATTCACAAAATGGCCCACTTCATATTCGTAGTGGTTGCGCATATCCACAACAACGGTATCGGGGTCTTTCAGCAATTCATTCATCTGCGAAGCATTCACATAGCGACCCTTACGCTCCATGCTGAATTCAGGATCGTTGATGCCATCGGCCACAATTTTTTCACGCACTTTTATTTTAAGCACCCAGAAACTTTTTCCGTCATCATCCACGGCAATATTCAAACGCAGGCCGTCCAGGTGTTCTATGGAGTATAAAAAAGTTTTAAAGGCCTCAAACTGATCCTCGGGTACACTGATCTGGGCGTTGATACCTTCCTTGGCAATATAGATCCTTCCGAAAACACCCAATACATTGAGGTGCTTATAGAGAAAGTCACGAAATTCCTGTGGGTTTTCGATAGGGAAATAACAGTAAAAACTGATGGTAGTTCTACGGAAGGATTCTTCCATTAAACGCTTCTTGAGCTCCTCATTGGAGACTCTGTTGTGTAAGACCGGCATGTTGTTTCATTTTAGACATCCCCGGGGGAATGTTCCATTAATTAAAAAGGAGCCACTTGCAGGGTGGCCAAAATTTCGTGGCAAAGATAGGGATTTGCAAAAAAACTGCGCCTTTGCGCCTCTGCGTGCAAATATTCGCGCAAAGGCGCAAGGGCGCAGTTTAGAGAAGATTATCTGAATATCGGGATCGTTAAACGGAAGCCGGAGGGCCGGCCGCCACCTTCTTCGAAGCCTTGTACAAAATCAACACGGATGATTTTCAGGATATTTTCGATACCGCCGAAGAACTCGTAGTAATTGGCTCCTTTACTGATATGCAACGCATTGGCACCACCCACAAAGAACCAGTTCAGTTTTTTGAAGCCTGGAATTTTATTACTTAATAATCCGTTTAGGTGATATTCAATATGCGCGGTTCCCTGGAAACGGGAAGTATTGCTGTATTTATAATAAGGCGCCAGTTGAAAACTGTTTAACTCCTGTGAAGCAAAAATGGTTTGGTTACCAAGGTAATGCTGGTAATCAGGAATGAACACTTTATTCGCATCAAAGAACCCGCCAAAAGTGAACCGGTATTTTAATTGTCCCGCAAGCTTCAGGTCAAGATCATCGTTAACAGTGACGCGCCATTTGGTATAATCCACATCACTACCCAAAAATCCCTTGATCCCCTTAGTGATAGAAGCAGTGATGGTTGGATAATCAGAACCGATATTCACTTTCCTGTCGGGAAATTCGATATAGTCAGCACCGGGCAACCAGGTAATACCTACAGAAAACGTACTGGCCTTATTGGGCACCATTTGAGATTTCACTAATTCAACCGGATAATTGGGAGTGAACTCGCGGTTCTTTGGATTTTTCCAACTCACAGGATCGGCCAGGTTCTCCAGTGGTTTTCTGTTCTGGAACTGGAATGCAGCATTGAAAGTAAGGCCGTTTCCTAATCCTGTTCCGTAGCCTACCCTCAAATAATCCGCTTCATAGATCTTCATGTAGTTCGATGTATAATCGAGTGTGCTGAGCGTGTTGATCCTTTCTGCAATAGAACCAGCATTGTTAAACTGATAAACTTTTCGGCCACCGGAAAAATTCAGTGACTGTACATATTTCTTCCCAAAATTATACCCCACTGTTAGAGAAGGATTCAGGTGTTTATTGGCAAAGCCATAACGGATATCCGGACTGATGAACAATGATTCCCTTCCTCCCTGGCCAGTATCAAAACGTTTACGGTAGTTGGCGGTCAGGTTAACTACGCCCCCTTCTACAGTATTATAATTTAATGTACTGAGCAGCGGCGTAACACTGATGTTTTCTTTTTTGGACCTTTTGCTGAAATTCAATCCTGTAAAAAGCAAACCCCTGACCCGGAATTTATTCCGCTTTTTGTCCAGCGAATCCAGGTAACGTGGATCCTTTCTTGCCTGTTCCAGGCTGTCTTTCTTTTTATAATCACGTACTTCTTCTGTTAAGAGCGGTAAGGGTCGGATACTGTCCCAATAAGCCATTGGTTTTTTATTGGAACTATCAAAGAATTTGAGCAATGTATGATCAAAGAATTTGGGTTTGAATTTGGGATCCATATCAAACTTATCATACACCTGTACAAAACTTCCGAAGAAATTAAACCCTAAAAAATTACCGGAAGGATAGATCACCTGGTTCTTGATCACCCAGACATTTCCTGATGGAACATATAGCTGCTGGATCTTTAAAGTATCCAGTAATTGCATCTGTTGTTCTTTGTACAATACAAGATCAACACTTTGTATACGCCATTCATTTTCTATGATATTGATATAGCCACTAAACACGGGTTCATACTTTCTTCTGGGTATTACTTTGATGCGGCTGATCTCCTTTCCGTTCTCGTAGAAAGTTCCTTCAAATTTGTATTTATAAAAATTGAGTGCCCCTGCCGCTATGGGTGAAACATAACCACGTGGGTTCAGGTTCTCTCCCACTGAAATATTATTCTCATAAAAAGAAACGATCTGCGGATCGCTTAAACCAAAGCTGTTACTGCGCCCGCTTACTTTGGTGGAAAGAACTTCGATCTTTTGCTTGCGCGGTTCTTCAACAGAATAACGGGCAATGGTTTCCGACAAAAAGATCATTTTTCTTTTGCTGGTATCCCCATCTTCAAAATCTACTTTGCGGCCCAAAAAAGTGCTGGGAAAATTGCGGAGTTGGATCTGTCCCTTAATATATACTTCACACTGAAACGCTTTGATCTCTTTCAGGTGTTCTTCTCTTTTTTCGATCGCTTTGCGGATGATGGCATAGGCAGGATCTTCTGCACCGCTTTGTACCACCACATCTTTCAGGCTGTAGCGTTGTTCTTCCAGTTCAAAATCTACCTGCACATCTGCTTTGCCTACTTTCACTTTTTTCTCTAAAGTGGTATGACCGATATACTGACAGACCAAAATATACTCACCCGGCTCAAGCGAGATTGCATACACCCCTTTACTGTTTGCCGAAACACCCAGAGTGGATCCTTTTACCAATATTGAGGAGAAGGCCAATGGCCCTCCGTTTTTTTCTTTGATGGTGCCGGTTACGGTGGCTGCATCAACAACCATAAAGGAAAACAAAGGGAGCAGAGATACAAACAGTTTGCGCATAAGCTTCGGTTACTACGAATTTAGACGCTAAATCCTGGGTTTTGTTACCCGTTTGTATAAAAAGGGGAGGTTTAACGTATTGTTAAAGGGTTTGCGGGGGCAGGAACAAAAAAGCGTCATTTCTCTCCCGCCGATGGCGGGAGAGAAATGACGCTTTTATTTTTTATTATTTACTTCCGAAGATAACTTCCCGTTAATGCAGCAAACCCACTCACCAATCCGCCCACAATACCTGTGAGGAGAATGATGGCGATGGAGGAACTGTTCTTCAGCAACAGCTGCGCTACTTTGGCAGAAAGCACGTGTTCATTGGCAGAATCTTTCATGAATGCCAGCACGGACCATAAAAGAAATAATCCCAGAAAACCGGAAAGAAAAGACTTATCCGGTTTTTGATGCACAGCGAGCGCTACCAAAAAAGAAGTGATGGCAAAACTCCACCATGGCAATGTGCTGTAGATACCCGTTACATAAGCAAGGAATGCGGTTAGAATGATGGCTGCGGTTATTTTCATAAATATCGTTTAGCTGTTTGTCAATGTAAGGTGCCATTTGATCTTCTCATGTTTGGCTGCCTGTTCTTTTTTCAGAAATAAGATGCGGAAATATTTTCCTGCGGCCCAGGTGTCTACAAAATTATCATAGTACTTACTACCGGGGTTGCCGTTTTGTCCGCCGGGATACACACCATACGCTTCTATCTCATCCGTTAAATGAACAATCATGCGCCAGCTTGGGCCGTGTGCTTCTTTGGCTGCATTGATCATGTGTTCCCCGCCACCTATCGGCAAATGCAAACGGCTTAACGCAGGTATTTTCAGCAGATGGTTTACACGGGTGTCTTTGAACTTGCCCCATTCCAGCATATCCTTGGCTTCGAGTTCTTTTAATTTTACCACGGCTTTTTTAATGGCTTCCATCGCATCATCCTGCAGGGTTTCTTTTTTATCAGCTGTATTTACATTATCTGCAAACTGAGCGTATACAGAATCGTGCATCAGGCTTTGTAATAATACCGGGGCATCGGGCCAGGACATAGGTAATTTCGCCTTACTGAATTCGTCTTTCCATACGGCAGCTTCGAGACTGTCCCAGATACATTTGAATACGGTTGCTCCTTTCTCTGCATAATCCCCTTTGAGGTTCCAGTTTTTTAAGATCTCGATATATTTTTTCTCATCACCACTCAATTTGCTTTCATCCACATAACGCATCAATACCGGCCTTGCAAGTTCGGCAAACGAATTGTAGTTCTCCATTTGCAGGTGCTGCATATCTTCCGGTGTAATACCATTCATGGAAGCCAGTTTACGGTTGATGGTAAAACCTCTGAACAATGGGAAATTATTAGCTGCCCCCAAATAATACGGATAAGTAGTATCCGTTACCATTTGATTGGCACTGCTCACAAAACCTCGTGCCGGATTTTTGATCATCGGATTTTCTTCGGTTGGGATCACACCCTGCCATGCATAACTGCTATCAGTACCGGGCATAATAAAATCGCCCTGGCGTTTCCATCTGGCTACAAACGCGCCTTGTTGTTTAATAGCTATATCACCGGTTTTGGAGGCGAAGACAAAATTTTGTCCCGGGCAAACAAACGTTGAGATCGCTTTTAAATACTCATCATAATTCTTCGCATGGTCAAGGTCATAGAAAGTCTGTACGGCGGTACCGGGCACATTGGCCATCCAATGAACGGCAAGGTATTTTCCTTCGGTACTTACATTTTTATAGGACCTGTCGTACATCACCGGGCCAAAAACGGTCATGGCAATATCTTCTACCTGGTCGGGTTTGCCTTTTACTTTGATCACTTCTTTGCGGTGTTCAGCTTTTGTCCAAACCCCATTATACATATATTCAGAGAGGGTTGAATCTTTGAACTGCATATCATAATAATCGATCACATCTCTTCCGGCATTGGTTTCGCCCCAGGCAATACTATCGTTAAACCCGATCATTACGGCAGGTGCGCCGGGGAAACTTGCCCCATACGTATTTTGTGTGGGTGTATTCAACTGCACTTCATACCAGATAGAAGGTAAGTTCAAACCCAGGTGCGGATCATTACATAAAATAGGTTTACCGCTTTTTGTTTTGGAGCCGGATACGGCCCAGTTATTACTGCCGTTATCCTTATCAGGCACTACGGGCGACATAGCGGTACTGTTATTTTTTGTTTTTCCGAAATACGCAGAATCCACATTGGCCGGCGCTTTGGGAACAATAGAAGGTTTCAGGAAAGCCGTGCCTTTAGGAATGATGGGATCCAGAGAATCTTCCACATTGGGAAAGAGTTTATTGAAATCTTCAAACCCGAAATAATTTTTGGCATTGGTAAGCTGAAGATCCGCAGTAGCACCCCTTCCGGAAAGATCGTACGACATGAACATCATGAACAGATAAGTTTTGAAAGGTGTCCATGCTTCCGGTTTGTAATCCAGCAATTTGTATTCGAAGGGGATCTGTTCGGGTTTCAGCGATTTGATGTATGCATTCACACCATCAGCGTAAGCATCAATGGTGGCTTTCATTACCGGGTTCTTATCCATATTGGCCATGGTCTGTTCGGCCCCATACACCATACCCAGTCTTCTGAAGAACCTGTCTGTTGGCAAACGTTCCTCACCAACGATCTCGCTCAGCCTTCCTCCCGCCACATAGGTCTGGAAATCCATCTGCCATAAACGGAATTTTGCATGCAAGAAGCCCTGGGTAAAATAAGCGTCCAGGTCGTTATCTGCGTAAATATGCGGAACAAGGCGGTCGTCCATATACACATCCACCTTGCCACTCAGCCCGGGAAGTTTTATTTCACCTGAAAAATCTGCATTGGCCGGCTCTGCATTTTGCCAAAACCCTGATTGCGGTGAAAGAAAATAACCAAGACGAGGCGTTTTAGAGCCCCCGGCGGGTAATTGGGTATTTAACGCTACAATCAACCCGGCAGTAACCAGTCCCGAGATCAGCAAAGGAACAATTCTCATAGCAAGCAGTAT
The DNA here is from genome assembly GCA_966076165.1 of uncultured Chitinophagaceae bacterium. Taxonomy (GTDB): domain Bacteria; phylum Bacteroidota; class Bacteroidia; order Chitinophagales; family Chitinophagaceae; genus Sediminibacterium. The sequence continues at coordinate 24,031 of CBHRAM010000007.1, read as the reverse complement.
TAGGGCATGAAAATACTCATTTTTGAGAAGCGCTTTGGTCAATTAAGAATTAAAAATTAGAAATTAAAATTTACCTGATTTTATACCAAAACAGAATAACCCCGAGATTACTCGTATTGTTAGTTTATCTGCCAAAACGAGTAGGTTTACCTCCGATTTTTAATTTCTAATTATTAATTTCTAATTTTTAATTAGCCTCCTCCCTCCGTATTTTTGCCATCCCATGAAGCAGTTCAACGTACCCAACATCTACCGTAGCCCGCTTATCAGTGCCATTAAACAGCAGCGTAAGCAGGAGGATAAGCTCAAAAAGGATTATACCCCTACTTTGCTGGATCTTGGGCCTTTGCAGATCTTTCTGGCGCGTCATTTTGGGTTTTGTTATGGGGTGGAGAATGCCATTGAGATCGCATTTACCACGATTGAGGAAAATCCGGGCAAACGCATTTTTTTATTGAGTGAGATGATCCATAACCCGCAGGTAAATGCCAACCTGGTGGAAAAAGGGGTTCAGTTCTTACAGGATACTTATGGAAAGCAACTGATCCCGTTTGAAGAAATTACAGCAGATGATGTGGTGATCATTCCCGCATTCGGCACCACACTTGAAATAGAAAGGATGCTGAATGAAAAAGGGATCACTACCGCTAAATACAATACCACCTGCCCCTTTGTAGAAAAAGTATGGAACAGGAGTGAGCAGATCGCAGAAAAAGGATACAGCATTGTGGTGCACGGAAAACCCAAACACGAAGAAACCCGGGCCACTTTTTCACATGCTTCCTCACACACACCCACGGTGGTGGTGAATGATATGACTGAAACCATTGAGCTTGCCAAATACATTACCGGCGAAAAACCGGCTGATCAATTCTACACAGAATTTAAGGGCAGGTATTCCGAGGGTTTTATCATTGAACAACATTTGCAAAAGATCGGTGTGGTCAATCAAACCACCCAATTGGCCAGTGATACGCAGGCGATCTCTGATTATTTGAAGAACGTGATCATCAAACATTATCAGCTTACGGCGGATACCATCGGCGAACGTTTTGCAGATACAAGGGATACACTTTGTTATGCCACCAACGATAACCAGACAGCCGTAACCGGTATGCTGGAAACTTCGGCAGACCTGGCCATTGTGATTGGCGGACATAACAGCAGTAACAGCTCCCACCTGGTTGAATTATGTGAGAACCAATTACCCACTTATTTTATCGATTCTGCAGACAGGTTGCTCAATACCACTGAGATAGAGAACCGCAACTGGAAGACCAAAGAACTGAGGAATATGAATGGTTATCTTCCTGCCAAAAATCCATTACAGATCCTCATCACCAGCGGCGCCAGCTGCCCGGATGCAGAAGTGGAAAAAGTGATCCGAAAACTGGCCGGGTTTTATGGAGTGGAAGAAAAAGTGGATGCATTGACTGATGCATTCCTTTCCGAATAATCTTTCCGCCAATATTATTTTTACCCTCCTCGGATAATATCCTGAGAATCTTTTTTAAGTTCACACAGAGATCTGCCCTGTTACCCAACTTAAAAAATGATTATGTCACAAACCATCAACCAGCGAATGACGGTGAATCTCGAAGGAGATTTCGTAGTCTTTCTCATTGGCATGCGCATTAACCGTTTGTGGAAACTGAACAAATGGCTTCCTGTTGCTGCCGCGATGCCTAAAATGATCAAAGAGCTTTACCAAAAACCGGAAAGCGGTTTTCTGGGGGCACAGGTCTTTGGTGGCATCCCTCCCGTAATGGTTCAGTACTGGCGTTCATTTGAACACCTGGAAGCGTATGCAAAAGACAGGAACGGCCTCCACTATCCCGCATGGAAAGCTTTTAATACAAAAGTGAAAAGCAATGGCGATGTGGGGATCTGGCATGAGACCTATAAAATCAATGCAGGCAACTACGAATGTATTTATAACAATATGCCCAAGTATGGATTGGGTACTATTGGCGAACTGGTTCCCGCATCGGGCAAAAGAGAATATGCTGCCGGCAGAATAACCGGTGAGCCCTGACATTCATTTTTATCCTGAAATCATATATCAACAAAAAAGAATTTGAGATCGTCCGCATTTTCTATGACTCTTAATTTTTTGAGAAGATAAATACATAAGCCCAATGTTTGAAAGAATGGAGGGTCTGAAAAAGTTAACAATGCGGGTCACTAGCACTAATCTGAAACGGATGAGGAACGCGTTGGTTTTTAAATATCATTGGCAATCTGCGGCAGGGTTTCGCGGGCAACTGGAACCTGCTGAATACTTATATGTCCAAAATTCAATCTGAATAAAAAAAGGCAGACTAAGAAAAATATCCGAATTTTACATTATTAAGCATCGGGGTGCTTCCTATTGAGGCTGAGATCATACCCGTTTACTTGAACTGGATAATACCAGCGTAAGAAATGCAGAAAAATATTTACACATCATTGATACCACAATTCCGGCCGGCAGCCGGGTTGTGGTTTTTTATTTTCTAAGCTTATGAAAAAAGAACTGGCACAACCGGAGGTAAGAAACTGGCAAGGAAGAGAGGAATGGTTTTTTAACAGGGACCATACCGACACCTATGAACAATGGTACGAGGGCCGCTACAAACGCGCCGAAGTATGGCAGAAAAAAGTGATGGAGCAATTATTGTCGAAGGATACCCGTGTAAAAACATTACTCGAGTTTGGCTGCGGTACCACACGTTTTACCAGGTGGTGGCATGAAATAGGTATTGAAGCAACGGGCGGAGACATTTCACCCTTTATGCTGGGACAGGCCATTCATTTGTTTAAGGGTGACCTTGTGATGGCCGATTCGCATAATATGCCTTTCAAAGATCATACGTTTGATTCAGTTGCTTTCATCACCACATTTGAATATTACCGGGATCCGGTAAGAGTGATACAGGAAGCCGCCAGGGTGGCCAGATACGGTATCTGTATGGGAATGATGAACCGCAACACGCCCAAATTTTTCAGAAGAAGGATACAACAGGCATTTGGCAAAAACCCGTTTTATGTGACCGCAACTTTTTATACACCAGCCAACCTGATCAAAATTATTGAGAAGGCATTGGTAGGCAGGGATTATACAATTGAATGGACCTGCACAGGTTTACCCAAATGGTTTCCGGTACAGCAGTGGAGTGTTCCTTATGGTGATTTTTTCGGGTTGTATATCAAATTCAATGATGTGGCATGAAGAACAGTGGCAAAATAGACAAGAACGATTTTGAGCAATACTTCCAAAACAAATGCGGGTACAACCGCCCGGAAGTAAGGGTAGCACCGGGTTTTGGCGTAGATGTATCCTTGATAGATCTGCCCAATTATCAAACCATGGCGCTTACGAGTGACCCATTATCATTGATCCCTTCTTTGGGTTTACAGGAATCTGCCTGGCTGTCTGTACACCTGATGGCTAACGATATGGCCACCACCGGTTGCGCACCCATGTATGGACAGTTTGTACTCAACCTGCCTACTTCATTATCAGAAGATGATTTTGCAGAATACTGGAATTATGTTCACCAGTTTTGCTGTGATATTAAATTATCTATCACCGGCGGACATACCGGAACCATTGAAGGGCAGAATTCCACCATTGCAGGCGGCGGAACGATGATCACGATTGCAGAGAAAAATAAATTACTCGTTTCAAAATATGCACAAAAAGGCGACCTGATCCTGGCAACCAAACAATGCGCCATCTCAGCCACAGCCATTTTAGCCATGAGTTTTCCGCAAACGGTTCAATCGAAATTGGGGAAAGAAATCTATACCGAAGGTTGTGAACTTTTTTATAAAACATCTTCACTAACAGAAGGGCTTACTGCGGGTAAACACAACGCAGTTCATCCCTGTGTAACTGCCATGCATGATGTAACGGAGGGTGGTTTATTGGGAGCTGTCTATGAAATGGCAACCGCATCAGGTAATGGCGCCATGATCTATGACCGGCAATTACCGATGGGTGAAGCACAGGAAAAGATCTGTTCCTTATTTGAGATAGACCCCAGGTATTGCATCGGTGCAGGTTCTATGCTCATGACGGTAAAAAAGGGACAGGAAGCAGCCCTCATCACTGATCTTAAAAACCAGCAAATTGACTGTTGTGTCATTGGCGAGATGAAAGATGCCAGGGATGGGATACAATTGGTTGACGAACAGGGAACCATATCTCCGTTGATTTATCACAGAACCGACCCATACTGGAATGCATTTTTTACGGCATTAAAAAATAACTGGAAATGAGTACAGAAATCAAAGGCGGTGTTTACCTGGTGGCAGATGGGGGTATGGAACCGGGCATATTGCTGTCAAAACTCGAACAGGCACTACAGGGCGGGATCAGTATCATCCAGCTGTATAATATTAAGGATGATTCAGCTTCTACCATTTCAAACATCAACAGGATCTGCGAACTGGCTCATTCATTTGGTGTGCCTGTATTGATCAATAACACCTGGTATTTCCTTGACCGCACATTACTGGACGGCGTTCATTTTGATATGATCCCCGATGATTATGCTTTTATAGAAAAAAGCATTCAAAAAGATTTTATCAAAGGGATTACCTGCACCAATGATCTTGCCGTGATTGAATGGGCCGACCAACACCGGTTTGATTATGTTTCTTTCTGTTCCATGTTTCCCTCGCCTTCTGTAGACACCTGCGATCTTGTTTCATTTGACACCGTGAAAAAAGCCCGCAGTATTACCCGGATGCCTATATTCCTGGCAGGTGGGGTAAATATGGAGAACCTGCAAAAATTAGCGGCCCTTTCTTTTGATGGCATTGCGGTAATCTCCGCTATCATGTCGTCAAATGATATCGCCGAAAGTACGCATCAATTCAAAAACGAACTTAGTAAAATACAAAACCATGAGAGCTGAAACCATCAACAAACTGTGTTGCCCTTTTGATAAAGAGGAATTGGAATTGAAAGTGATCACACGCGGTATTACCAATGAGATCCTGGAAGGCGTATTAACCTGCAAGACCTGCAAAAGATATTATCCGATCATATCCGGTGTTCCGGTTATGTCTCCTGATGAGTACCGTGAAATGTCGCTGGAACAACCCCTTATCGAAAAATGGAAACCGGAATTGCTGGGGCAAACAACCAATCGCTTCCGTTTACCTGAGTAAACCTTTCTGTTTATTTCGGGTCTATTTTTACTAACTACCTATTTTATGAGTGAGATCAACGAAACCATACAGGAATCCATTGAGCAGGCCGAGAAAGGGAAACTGAATGCCAAAGTGGCTTTGTTTGTTGCGATTACGGCCACATTCATGGCACTGTGTAATGTTAAGGATGGAAATATTGTGCAGGCTATGTCGCAGGCACAGGCAAGGGGTATTGATGCATGGTCTTATTTCCAGGCAAAAAGCACCAAGCAGTCCATTGCCGAAAACTCACTGCAATTGCTCAAAGCAGAAAAATTAGCAGGCAGCGATACCCTGATCGCAAAATATGAGAAAGAAATTGCCCGCTATGAAAAAGAAAAAGCGGAGATCAAAGCGCAGGCCATCGGTTACCAGAAAGAATACGATGATATCAATGAATTTGATGACCAGTTTGATATGACGGACGCCCTGCTCACTATTGCCATCGCCATGTTTGGTATTACAGCCCTTACCAATAAAAAATGGCTCTTATATTTTGCCGCAGGAACCAGTTTGTTAGGCATCATATTAGGCCTTGCCGCATTCATGCATATCAGCCTGCATTCTGACCTGGTTTCTAAAATTTTAGGATGACGGGATCGTGAGTGGTGAGTAGTCAGTAGTGAGTAACTTCGAAGAACCAAGGGCCAAGAACCAAAACTCACTACTTCATTCCACACTATGGAATTTATCTCCCATTACTATTGACGCAGGACCGGCTATCGGTAAAGAACTTCCTCCCGTCGGTGATACCTGATTTTTTAATCTTGCCAAAAGCGGGGAATCCAGTACATTTAACCACAGCATTCACTTCAAACATTGCTATATGAAAAATGTGTTTTCCAACCGTCGTAAATTTTTAAAGAATACAGCTGCTACCGCAACCGGTATGGCGCTTTTATCTTCGATCCCTAAACCTTCTGTTGCTGCTGTTTCAGCAGACCCTAAGATCCGGTTTTCGGTGATCAATATCAACCATAGCCATATTTATTCTATGGTGAATGCAGTGATCCGTGGTGGTGGACAATTGGTTTCTGTGTATGCCAAAGAAGCCGATCTGCTGGCGGGTTTTACCAGGGCATTTCCACAAGTGAAAGTAGCCAACAGTGCCGACCAGATCCTCGAAGACAATTCGATCCAACTCATTTTAAGTTCCGGGATACCGGATGAAAGAGCTCCCCTAGGTATTGCCGTAATGGAACACGGGAAAGATTACCTGGTAGATAAGCCCGGCATCATCACACTCGAACAACTGGAAGAAGTACGCCGTGTACAGAAAGAGACCAAACGTATTTACTCCATCATGTACAGCGAACGCTTTGAAAACAAAGCAACAGTAAAAGCCGGTGAATTGGTAAAAGCCGGTGCTATCGGAAATGTTATTCAAACAGTGATCCTGGCGCCGCACCGCATGTCGATAAAATCAAGACCGGATTGGTTCTTCGATAAGAAAAGGTTTGGAGGCATTATCTGTGATATCGGTTCACACCAGTTTGACCAGTTTCTTTATTTTACAGGTTCCACTTCCGCAGAAGTTGTGGCATCGCATGTAGGCAATGTGCATTATCCGCAATATCCCGGGTTTGAAGATTTTGGAGATATCATGCTGAGAGGTAACAATGGTATGGGTTATATCCGTGTTGACTGGTTTACACCGGACGGATTGGCTTCATGGGGCGATGGGCGTTTAACCATTTTAGGAACTGATGGTTTTATTGAAGTACGTAAGAACGTTGATATTGCCGGCCCTGCAGGCGGCAATCACTTATACATAGTAAACCAGAAAGAAACCAAATTCATAGATTGTAACAGCGAACCTTTACCATTTGGTGAGCAACTGGTGAATGATGTGCTGAACAGAACCGAAACCGCCATGCCACAGGCACATTGCTTCCTGGCAACGGAACTGGCTCTGAAAGCGCAGAAAAATGCACAAAAGATCAGCCTCACAAAATGATGATAGCGGTTGTATCGATCCTTGTTATTGTAATAGCTGTGTATGCATTTATGCACCAGCCATCTTTTGGTAAACTGCCTTCCGGTAAACGGCTTGAGAAAATCAAGAACTCGCCGCATTACCGCGAAGGCAGTTTTCAGAATATCCATCACACCCCTACCCTGGAAGAAGGGCAGAGTTATACCAAAGTGATGAAAGAATTCTTCTTTGACAAAGACAAAAGAAATATTCCTGAAACCGTATTGCCTTCCCAGAAAACAGATCTCCTATCCCTCGATCCCAATGAAAATATACTGGTGTGGTTTGGCCACTCTTCTTATTTCATGCAGATAGATGGAAAGAAGCTATTGGTGGATCCTGTATTCAGCGGCAATGCTTCTCCGGTAAGTTTTACCACCAAAAGTTTTGCAGGCACGGATGTTTATACGCCCGAAGATTTTCCACCCATCGATTATCTGTTTATTTCACATGATCACTGGGACCACCTGGATTATACAACCGTTACAAAACTTACCGTAAATAAGATCATCACCGGTTTAGGCACCGGTGCACATTTTGAACGATGGGGTTTTGACCCGGATAAGATCCTCGAAAAAGACTGGAACGAAGAAGCCCGGCTGGATGAAGGTTTTTATATACACACATTCACTGCAAGACATTTTTCAGGAAGAGGTTTTTCCAGAAACCAATCTATCTGGGTATCGTTTGTGCTGATCACCCCTTCCATGAAAATATTTATCGGAGGTGATTCCGGGTATGATACCCATTTCGCTGATATCGGTAAAGCCTATGGACCCTTTGATCTTGCGATTCTGGAATGTGGCCAATACAACCGTTACTGGAAATACATTCACATGATGCCGGAAGAAACGGCGCAGGCTGCTGTTGAACTGCAGGCAAAAATATTATTACCCGTACATTGGGCCAAGTTCAGTCTGGGCTTACATGCCTGGGACGAACCGATAATCCGCGTAACACAGGCTTCAGCAGAAAGGAACCAACCTATTATTCATCCCATGATCGGAGAATGTGTAAATTTGAATGCACCGGCCGTCTCTCTCCGTTGGTGGGAAGGGATTGATTGACCGATACCTTATAGAGAAGAAAATCGACACGTATGATTTTTTGTAAACAGATCAAAGCAGGTTTTATTATTTCGTGCATACTTATTTGTCTTGTATCGTGTAAACAAAACGAAACAAAAGATAAAACATTGGTTGCGCATGAAAAGGATTCTGCACTTGACTGTCAGACAAATATCCCATCCAGGTTCACCATAGCCAAAGCGGGCGACAGCAGCGATGCCGTTACAAATAGAATCGCCAGTCACGATGGTATGGTCCTCATAGCAGCCGGTGAAACCGTTTTAGGCGCATCTGATAACGAAGGCAGAAGAGATGAATACCCTGCACACAAAGTTGCCATAAAAAGTTTCTGGATAGATGTAAACGAAGTGACCAATAAACAATTCAGTGCATTTGTAAAGGCAACCGGTTATATCACCACAGCAGAAAAACCGGTTGATTGGGAAGAACTCAAAAAACAATTACCGCCGGGAACCGCCAAACCACCGGCGGAGCAATTGGTACCTTCTTCATTGGTATTTAAAAAAACGAATACAGATGACCTGAACGATTATTCACAATGGTGGAGTTGGGTGGCTGGTGCCAACTGGAAACATCCGCAGGGGCCCGGGTCTGATATCATTGGTAAGGATAATTTACCGGTTGTACAGGTAAGTTGGGAAGATGCCGTTGCTTACTGCAAATGGGCTGGCAAACGGTTACCTACCGAGGCTGAATGGGAATTTGCTGCAAGAGGTGGATTGAAAGAAAAAAAATATCCCTGGGGCAATGAAGATATAGAGGCCGGCAAGCCCAAAGCCAATACCTGGCAGGGAAAATTTCCTTCAATGAATACTGATTGGGACCATTTTGATAAAGCGGCACCCGTACGTTCATTTGAAAAGAATGGCTATGGTTTATATGATATGGCGGGTAATGTATGGGAATGGTGCAGCGATTGGTATCGTCCGGATTATTACCAAAGCATAGTGGCCACCGTAACCAATTCCCCCAAGGGCCCGGCCGGCAGTTATGATCCGGAAGAGCCTTCTATCCCCAAAAAAGTGATCCGGGGTGGTTCCTTTCTCTGCAATTCATCGTATTGCAAAGGCTACCGTGTAACCTCAAGAATGAAATCCTCACCCGATACAGGCATGGAACATACCGGTTTCCGGTGTGTGGCAGATAATTAATAAGCTTCCCTGCATAAAACTGTGCCTTGAGCCTCCGCGTGCCAATTCTGCAAAAGTCCTATATCTTTAAGGGATCATCTAAATCCCAACAGAATGAAACGATTGCTGCTCCCTGCCCTACTCGTATTGCTGTTCTCCGTTAACACCCATGCACAACAGGCCGTAACTGCCGCCAATCGCTTTATGGCCATGCTGGATCCGGGCCAGAAAGATTCCACCGTATTCCCTTTTGATGGAGAAGAACGGTACAATTATCATTTTGTGCCCCTACGCAGAAAAGGCATCACATTCAATGATATGAATGAAGAACAAAAACGTGCCGCACTGGAACTGATGCGTACCTGTATGAGTGAAGAGAGTTTTCAGAAAGTGGCACAGATCAGGCAGCTTGATGATCTGTTGAAAGTATTGGAGAACAGAAAACCGGAGGACCATTTTCGCGATCCCAACAACTACCATATCTCTATCTTCGGAACACCTTCAGCCAATACCATCTGGGGCTGGCGTTTTGAAGGGCATCATATCTCGTTTAATTTTTCATTTGATAAACAAACCCTCTCCGGAGGAACACCTGCATTTCTAGGAAGTAATCCAGCCATTGTATTAAGCGGCCCCGAAAAAGGGAAACAGGTTTTAAAAGAAGAAACAGATAAAGGATTTGCTTTATTACATTCTTTGAACAATGCACAATTGCAGAAAGCGGTGATTGACACAACCCCTTTTCAGGACATCTTAACTTTTGATAAAAGAAATGCCATGCTGGGCAAGCCTGTAGGTATTCGCTATTCAGATCTGACCAAAGATCAACAGGCATTGATGCTGCAACTGGTAGGCACTTATGTACATCGGTTTACCAAACTGTTTGCAGATGATATGTTCAAAGAGATCCGGCAAAACGGCCTGGATAATCTCTGGTTTGCATGGACCGGGTCAACAGAGCAGGCATTGGGCAAAGGCACGTATTACCGCATACAGGGTCCCACTATCGTGATCGAATATGATAACACGCAAAACAATGCCAACCATGTTCATTCCGTTCTGCGCGACCTGAAACATGATTTTGGGGGAGATGAGCTGTTGGAGCATTATAAGGCGGCCCATAGCCGCTGACCCGGTAAACAGGAAAAAGAAATTTACTATCTTGACCCCCTCATCTAAATAACTGTTATGAAAATTGTTTCTTTTTTACTTGGCTTTTGTTTGATCACAACATTGGTATCTGCGCAGCAAAAGCCTGCTTATGTTTTGTACAATGCAAAAGGCAAAAAAATAGGTTATGAAAAAATGATCCGTATACTGGCAGAGAAAGATATTGTTTTGTTTGGCGAATTTCATAATAACCCGATTGCACATTGGCTGCAATTGGAAGTGACCACCTCACTCAAACAAAGCCGTGAACTGGTAATGGGTGCCGAAATGTTTGAACAGGATAACCAGGGAGCGCTTGATCTCTACCTGCAGGGAAAGATCAAAGCCAAGGGCCTCGATTCTATGGCCAGGTTATGGAAGAATTATCCAACGGATTATGCACCATTGGTCAATTTTGCAAAAGAAAATAATATTGCCTTCGCAGCCAGCAATGTTCCAAGGAAATACGCATCCATGGTTGCGAAAGGAGGATTTGGTGCATTGGATACGATCAGTGCGAAAGAAAAGACATGGATCGCTCCCCTGCCAATTGCCTACGATCCTGAATTACCCGGTTATAAAAAAATGATGGAAATGATGGGTGGGCATAGTGGCGAGAATTTACCCAAAGCCCAGGCTATCAAAGATGCAACTATGGCTTATTTTATTTTACAGTATTATAAGCCAGGCAGCCTCTTTATTCACTTCAACGGATCCTATCATTCCGATAATTATGAAGGCATCCTCTGGCATTTGAAAAATAAAAAGCCTGAGTTGAAATATGGCACCATTACCACCGTATCTCAAAAAGATGTGAACAGCTTACTGGCAGAGAATCTTGGACGGGCTGATTTTATTATCTGTGTAGCGGATAATATGACAACTACTTACTAGTTCTAAAAAATTGAAACTGCGCCTTTGCGCCCTTGCGAGAGTTTTTCACGCAAAGACGCAAAGGCGCAGTTTTTTTATTAAATAGCCTATTTTCATAGTATACAAACCGAATACTTATGAGCCCTATAGAAGCCCGCATTCAGGAACTCGGCATCACGATTCCTGATATTACTGTTCCGCTTGCCAATTATATACCAGCCAAAAGATCAGGTAACCTGGTGTATACATCCGGCCATATATCTGCACTGGGCGATAAGTCTTTCAAAGGAAAAATAGGCAGGGATATTGATACCGAAAAAGGAAAAGAAGCCGCAAAGATCGCCGCTATCAATTGCCTGGGAGCTGTAAAAAACCTGATGGGCAGCCTGGATTGTATCAAGCAGGTAATTGCGGTTCATGGTCTGGTAAGCAGCGACCCCGAGTTTACAGAGCAGGGTGCCGTTATGAATGGTGCTTCTGACCTGATGGTTGCCCTTTTTGGAGAAGCCGGTAAACATACCCGCACCGCCGCCGGTATTGCCAGCCTGCCTTTTGATTTCTCCATATCGGTCTATATCATTGTAGAAGTTGCCTAAGGGATGTATACCTTAGCACAAAATTGCTTATTTTGTTTGCATAATTCGGCCGGCCCCATGTTTCGAAGATTGGTTTTAGTATGTTTTGCATCTTGTTTACTCACGGGCTATTCTTATGCCCAGTCATTATCAGTTGATAAATTCACTAACCAGCTTCTCTTCAATATTTTTACGCCACAACCGGATGCTTCGATACAGGATTTTCTAAAGACCTATATTCCTGCCTTATTTGAAAAAAAGAAAAAAGAAGGCGTTTGGGTTGCCAATTCATCTAAAACGGGGCAGGGTTACCAGGAGATCCTTTCTTTTGTGTTTACCAAACATCCATTCTTTAAACCTTCTTTTACCAGCGGTAAAATAGAATTCTTCTGTCTGCGTAATGGTGATCCCAAAAACACACAGATCACCAATTGTAAACTCTGGTTTGAATTCAATACTCAGCTGGAAGCAGAGATGGCTTTTTCCAACCTGATAGACACTTTCATGCCCATCAGTTCCGATAAGAAATTTGGCAGTGTTAGCGGTGCACAAAAAGCAGAGTTTACTGATGTAAAAGAAACCACAGGTTTTGGTAAGATCCGGATCCGCTTAACTGCAGACAATCTTGATCACCGCACATTTAAGATATTGGTTGAAACAGAAAATGACCTCTGATTTCCGTTTGTTTATTTCATTTTTTCTTTGGCCCAGTCCAATACAATAGCCAATTGCTCTTCCCTGGTAAGATTGGAATTGTCCAGCTCGATCGCATCATCCGCTTTACGCAGCGGACTGAACTCGCGGTTACTGTCAATATAATCACGCATTTCCAGATTGGTCTTTACTTCTTCAATGGTGATATTGGGATTCTTTGCGTAGAGTTCTTTAAACCTGCGTTCCACCCGAACCGATGGGTCTGCAGTAACAAATATTTTCAATTCTGCATGCGGAAAAACGGTGGTACCGATATCTCTTCCGTCCATGACGATCTTTTTCTTTTTGCCCATGGCCTGTTGCTGCGCCACACCAAATTCACGCACTTCTTTTAAAGCAGCTACTTCGCTCACATGTTCACTCACCAGCATATCGCGTATCAATGCTTCAACATTCTCATCATTCAGGTACATATCGCTGTGCCCCGTTACTTCATTGTATTGAAATTCGAGACTGATCTCACCTAATGCTTTATGGATCTCTTTTTCATGTTTCCAGTCAACATGCTGCCGCAGAAAATATAAAGTGATCGCCCGGTACATGGCACCGCTGTCGATGAATACATAATTCAGTTCGTTGGCCAGTTGTTTGGCCAGGGTACTTTTACCGCAGGAAGAATATCCGTCTAAAGTGATGATGATGTCTTTCATTTGCAAAGCGTTCAGGTCGCTTTAGCGTCCCAACCGCTTTGCAAATATACAAAACAAAAAGCCGGCGTTCGAAAACACCGGCCCATTTCCTCTATGATCCAAAACCAACTAAGAAGGTAATACCACCGTATCCACAACGTGGATCACGCCATTGCTCTGGTAAACATTTTTGATGGTAACGGTAGACATGCCACCTTTCTCATCTGTCAATACCAGTTTATTGCCTTTCATGCTCGCTTTTAAGACCCCACCAGATACGGTTTTCAATGTGGCTGTTCCATTTCCGTCTTTGATCAGTTTGGCGATCGCTTTTGCATCCCATTTTCCGGCTACTACATGGTAAGTCAGGATCTTGGTTAGGGTTGCTTTGTTTTCAGGTTTTACCAGTGATTCTACGGTTCCTGCAGGCAGTTTGGCAAAAGCCTCATTGGTAGGTGCAAATACGGTGAAAGGTCCGGCACTTTGCAGGGTTTCTACCAGTCCGGCTGCTTTTACAGCGGCAACCAGTGTGGTATGGTCTTTAGAATTTACCGCATTCTCCACAATATTTTTTGTTGCATACATAGGTGCTCCACCCACTTCTACGGGTTTGTCCATTTTTTGTGCGAAAGATGCATTCAATACAAATGCAGACATCAACACCAGGGCGATCTTTTTCATAATTCTTTGTTGAAATAAGGTTGTTTAATTTGTTTACAGATACACTTACGAGGAGTGGGGGAAGGCGGATTTGTAAGTTCTAAAAAAAATGAGAAAGAAAGGAATATCGAATATTGAACAAGGAATTTTCAATGTTGAAGTGCTAAAACACAAAAACAGTTAAACAGTTTCTTTCCCAACAGGGAATATTATATAGTAAACAAGGGATATCGAATGTTGATCCCAACCAGAACTTCAACATTCGATATCCCTTGTTCAATATTCAATATTCAAAGCCCTTTGAACAGATCCGGATAATCCGATATCACCCCATTCACGCCCATTTGTTTTAACTCGCGGATGCGCTCAATGGTATTCACCGTCCATGGCAACAGGCTGATGCCCGCATCGCGGCATTGTTTAACAAGCAAGGGGGTTATCAGAGAATGTTCCGGGCTATAGATGGAAGGAATAAAACCCAGGTCGCGCAGCTGTAGTGCGAAAGTTTTTTTGTCAGACCCTTCTATAAGCAATGCAGTTTTGTATTCAGGATAATGTGCGTGCAGGTATTGCAGCGTTCGCGGGTCGAAGGATTGGATGATGATACGGTCGTCAATTTTCTTCTCTTTAATAACCGCGATCAACAGCTCCACAAATTCAGCTGGTTTGGGATGGTAGAGATCATCGGTTTCTGCGTGGCTCTTGGTTTCTATATTGTAATGGGGCAAGGGCTTCTTATTGTCTTTGCAGTATTGTTCAACCGCATCGATCATATCCCCCAGCAAGGGTTTAACAGCTGCCAGTTTTTGTTGTTTGGGATAACGTGGGTGCGGACGGAGGCCTACATCAAATTTCTTTACTTCGTCATAATTCATGTGATAGATATTCAGGCCCTTCTCTTCCGCTTCTGTTACGAAACTGCCATCGGGTTTGGTAGCGATCTCATGATTGAAAAATGGTTCGTGGCTGAGGATCACTTTTTTATCTGCAGTGATGATGGCATCTGTTTCCAATGTGGTCACACCCAGGTCGATCGCTTTGAGCATGGCGGGGATCGTATTCTCCGGCATTAACCCACGGCAACCTCGGTGGCCCTCTGTATCAAAATGTTTCACTTCCAATCGCTGGGTTTTATGTGAGCCAAAACAGGCCGCAAGCGAGATACACAATACGGCAATACTTATTTTTTTCATGATGGAAAGAGTTGGTCTTTTCTTTTGAGCATTTCTGCCGCAACAGCCTGGGCGTCAGCATCGCCACCCTGTAATTTACCAAGGATATTCTCAAAACTCTGTTTATCCCTGTTCTGGCTCAGTTTAAATACATGATCAAGCGCCGTAACCCTGATCTCAAATGCCACGATCGCTTTGGATAAACGCATGATATATTCTTCCGGTAATTCTTTATACAGGGATGGAGAAGATGGGTCATTCTCATAATAACTTGTGGTATCATCCAGAATAGCCAGTAATTCCTTGTCGCCCAGGAAACTTATTTCCCCTTGCGCATGCACCGACATATAATTCCAGGTAGATGCCTGTTGCTGGTTTGAATACCAGCTTGCGCTTACATAGGTATGCGGACCGGTAAAAACAGCCAGTACCTGTTTGTTGGTTTCAAAAGCTTTGTGGTGGTCATTCCCTCTCATAATATGGCCGCGCAGGTATAACTGTCCCTCCCGCTCCACAAATAAAAAAGGGATCTGTGTAGCCACCGGTTTCTGTTCCGCATCCACACCCATCAGCATGGCGAAAGAATATTTCTTCATGAACGCCAATACTACTGCAGCGTCTTTTTCTTTATAGTAGGGCAAATTGTACATACAATGAAGGTAAGAAAACTAAATACGCCACAATAACCTCAAAATGATAAGCGGCGCGTATAAATACCAGGTATTAATTGTTCCGGTTCTTTTACAATAGCTTGATGACAGCCTATACATTTACAATGTCCCGTAGGGACAAAATACCGGTAGCCCAATGAGACGATTATTTATCAAAATCCCGTCAGGGATGAAATATCACATCCTCCATCGAAACCCAATAATAAACATAGTACCATGGCAAACACCTACACCCAAATTCACATCCATACCATTTTTGCCGTAAAAAAAAGAGCCAGCCTGATCCAAAAAGAATGGAAAGATGAATTATATAAATACATAACCGGCATCATTCAAAAACATGATCATAAATTATTGGCTATAAACGGGGTATCAGATCATATCCATCTTTTCTTTGGAATGAGACCCACCCAATCGCTTTCAGACCTGATGCAGGATATTAAAGGAAATTCATCAAAATGGGTCAATGAAAGAAAGTTTACTAAACAAAAATTTGAATGGCAGGAAGGATATGGTGCATTCTCTTACAGCAGGTCACAAGCGGTAAAAGTGATTGGATACATTAAAAACCAGGAAGCGCATCATCGTACAATCCGTTTCATGGATGAATACAAAAGCTTTCTGGAAAAATTCGAAATCAGCTTTGATGAAAAATATGTTTTTAAAGAACCTGAATAATAGCGGTGGCCCGATTGTGCCGGATATTTCGTCCCTGATGGGACTTGCTATCTGATAATATCCTCCTGGGCTACCGATATTTTGTCCCTACGGGACAATGGCTCATTTCATAGTACCAGGAATGCAGGTAAGAAAACCTGTTAAACCAAAAAAAATCGCTATAACAGCTGTTGATGTATGACAATGGGTAAAATTTATAACATTTATTACAACTTAATCTTTACTCCGGTATTCACCACCACCCCATCCAATGGCGCATAGATATCCCTGAAAACAGGGTTGGCAAAAGATCCGGAATAAATGGCATCCCACCTTGTTTGCCTTCTGTCTGTTAGGTTCTCTACATTCACGAACAGGTCATAGTGCTTCCACATTTTCTGAACCAGCAACCCAAAACTTACAAAAGATTTGCCGGTTTTTCCGTCAGACAGGAATTGCTCCCCGGTATAAAAACTCTCCAGCCCAAAACGAAATTTATTTTCTATTTCGTAAGTAAGATCTGCGTTGATCCTATTTCTTGCTGATAAAGGCTGCCATTGGTTTGTACCATCATAATGCTGCCGCGTATCTGTAAAAGTGTAGCCCAGGTATAGTGACAGATCGTCAATCGTCAGCTTCAGATTTGTTTCTGCTCCCTTTGTATCCAGGTATCCGTTTGCATTCATAAAATCAGCACCTTTTAATAAAATGGGGCTGTTGAGTTTTGTATAAAAGAAGAACTGGTTAAGGATAACTTTCACCTCTCCTATTTGCTTACGGTAATTCAGATCAGCCTGCACCCCAAAACTTTTTTCAGCATTCAGGTTTGAGAAGTTAATGGCGTGGATATTCTGGTAGGCAGTTCTTTCTGCATCGTCAATAAAAGGGGTTGGCATTTTATAGCCCAGACCGCCCCCTATTCTGCTGCTCAGGTTCTCATTGATTTTAAAGAGCACATTCAGTCTTGGCAAAACAAATACGCCTTTGCCTTTATCATTGGTTGCTGGTGTATTATTATCTATCCGTAATCCTGTTTCAAGGATAATACCATTAGCCGGTTCAAAAGTATTCTGTATAAAAAAACCTATAGTCGACAGATGATAGGTTAGTAATGTGATTGACCTGGGCATAAACTTTTCCGTCCAGCCATTGAACCCCATCACCCATTCCGTTTGATGCTTTTTATACGAATAGTTTATTTCACTGAAAGAAGAGACCTGCTGTCCATGAAAACGATAGTCGGGCAGGGAAAGGTCTCTGTCAAATATGCCTATCGAATTTTTTATATGAACAGCACTGTTTTCATTAATGATATGCGTAAAAGAAAATTGAGTAGATATCCTATTGGTAATATTCTTCTCAAAATAGCGGCGAATACTATCTGCATTACCCGCTATTACATTCATATCACCCCCTAACCTGTTTTCAAAAGTGGCATTCACGCCAAACCAGGCAGTCGTTTTATCAGAAAAATACAGGAAGAGTTTCGGATTGATGATCACCCTGTCTGTCCTGGGCAAAGCGCTGAATCCAATATTGGCAGGATCATAAGCACCGTTATGGTTATAAGATCCAAAAACAGTTACCCCCAGGGTTTTCCATTTCTGCGCATAGAAGCCATTTGCATCAAGTCCTTTTGCAGAGTTGGCATTCAACAGAAAATTCAATTCCGGCTTCTCTTTGGGTGTTTTAGTAATGAGGTTTACCAATCCTGAAATAGCACCGCCACCATATAAAGTAGAAGCCGAGCCTTTGATATATTCTACCTGCTTCAAATCCAATGGAGGGATCTGCATGATGCTTAACCCTCCCGAAAACCCGGTATACAAGGGCATCCCATCTTTCAGCAATTGGGTGTATCTGCCATCTAATCCCTGTATCCGGATATTGGCCGTTCCACTGACAGCAGAGGTTTGCTGGGTGGTAATTCCGGTACTCTCATTCAGCAGCATCCGGATATCGCCCGGCTTCATCGTCCCTTTTTCATCCAGTTCATCAGGTGATACCACTTCTATACGCGTAGGTATCTTACCCAGGTTTCTGCCTGTGCGGGTGGTTTGTACGATGATCTCATCAATCGATTCATTATCCGGTTCTAATTCAATCGTTACGGGCATTGTCAAAGAAACCGGGAATGAATACCCGATCTCTTTGGGTTTATACCCGATATGACTAAATACAAATACCTGTTTGCCATCAGGAAGATTGCGGATCGATAATAAACCATTGCTGTCTGCCATAGTACCCTTATCTGTTCCTTTTACAGATAAGGAAGTGCCGGCCAGTATTTCATTACCCGATTTAACAATCGCGGAGAAATGATTTTGTGCCTGACTATCGGCCAACAGGAAAACCAGGAAAATAAGAAAAGCAGTTTTTTTCATGTACAGAATTGATCGTGTTAAACAATTGCTTTATGCAAAAAGTATTTTGCATAGCTATCATGTAAACAGATCAATGATCAGATACGTAGGTTACCTAAAAGCAGAAAACGCTTAAAACTGAGCGGGACCGATTTGGAAAGAGGAGGCGAAAATACGATCGGGTATTGATTATTCTCTTCTGTTGTCTGCGTTAGTACTCTAACCCTGTTTGCGTTGGAAATATGAGCAGCGGTCCTATCAGTTGGAGGAAACTGTATCGTTTCTGTTTTTTCAGTCCGTGTAGCAATAGCCGGATCGGCCGTCCACTCAACCGAAGAAACCAGAAACAGAAAGGTGGTTGCAATGATCAGCCCCTGTTTTACAAACCGGTTCTTAACCAGCCACGAACTATGAAGAATATTTTGTTCAAACAAAATGATCTTTTCAGCAATCGCGATAAAAAAAATAAATATACTGCCCAGCACATTTCCTTTTCGGGACCGGCCGGGCAATACTGTTTTTCGGATCAGGTCGCAAGAGATCAACAAAATATTGATCATCAATTGCCAGATTCCTTTTAATATGTTCTTTGTTTGTTGCAATAGAACTTTATAAGTTATACGCCTTTCGTCATCTGTATCACTTCTGTCTGCGGCATATTGGCATTTCTGATGGCAATATTTCTCACTGCACTTGATACAAAATCGCGGAATGATTTTTTAGTGATCTCATCATCCCCTACCATGGCCGGTACGCCATTGTCGCCACCTTCGCGGATGGTTTGTACCAATGGGATCTGGCCCAGAAACGACAGATCATATTCATCCGCCAAACGTTTACCACCTTCTTTTCCAAACAGGTAATATTTGTTATCAGGCAGTTCTGCCGGGGTGAAATAAGCCATATTCTCCACCAATCCGATAATGGGCACATTGATATTTGCCTGTCCGAACATAGCGATCGCTTTTTTGGCATCAGCCAGGGCTACATTCTGCGGAGTGGTTACGATCACAACACCGGTTACAGGTACGATCTGCATTAATGTTAAATGGATATCACCGGTGCCGGGTGGCATATCAATGATCAGGTAATCCAGTTCGCCCCAGTCCACATCGGTAATAAACTGACGGATGGCGCTGCTGGCCATCGGGCCACGCCAAACCACGGCATTCTTCTCATCTACCAATAAACCGATACTGATCAGGCTGATCCCGAATTTCTGTAACGGAACGATCATACCCTTACCATCCTTTTCCTTCATCAAAGGCCTTTCACCCCTAACGCCAAACATCATGGGTACACTTGGCCCGTAAATATCGGCATCCATCAATCCCACGCTTGCACCGCCTTCGGCCAGTGCCAAGGCAAGGTTCGCTGAAACGGTGCTTTTACCTACCCCACCTTTCCCGCTCACTACGGCAATGATATTTTTTACACCGGATAATACCTGCTGGTCATCCTTACGCTTGGTAGTGGTATTGGCGGTAAAATTCACGGTTATTTTGGCTTCTTTATTCACCAGGATCTTAATGGCATTCTCACTGGCCGTGCGCATCATATCCTTCATCGGACAGGCCGGGGTGGTCAATACAATGGTAAAACTCACATCACTGCCCTTAATATCGATATCCCTGATCATATTCAGGGTAACCAGGTCCTTGCCCAGATCGGGCTCCTGCACATTGCTCAAGGCCTTTAGTATGTCTGCTTCTGTCATCACGAAAGTTTTTGTTAAAAAAGAATTGAGGGTGCAAAGTTAACCCCTGGCATCTTTACTTTGTTGGAATTTCAGGCACCAAACGGAATCTGTGATGTTTTTTGTGTAAAGGCTTGTATTTTTGAACTGAATGAAGCTACCGATACGATACATTTTATTACTGACAGTATTGCTTTCCGCAGGAAAGAGCTTTTCCCAAACAAGCCCTTACCGCGATTCGGTGGTGCAATTGTATGGTGTGGTAATGACGGCCGACAGCCTGCAGGGGATCCCTTCCTGTAGCGTAATTGTAGAGGGCAAGGGCCGCGGAACCATTACCAGCTACGACGGGGTTTTCTCCATCGTGGTGTTAAAAGGCGATAAGATCACTTTTTCCAGTATCGGCTTTAAGAACCGCAGTATCCTGATCCCTTTAAACCTTCCAGAGAACCAATATAGTGTGATCCAGTTATTGGTGAGCGATACCGCTTATTTACCCGCCACCATCCTCAAACCAAGGCCTACCAGGGAGCAGTTTGAGCGTGATTTTGTGAATAATAAGGTGTCGGACGATCTTTACGAAACAGCCCGTAAGAACCTGAACGAGGCCCAGCGCCGTGTATTGATCGCCAGCCTGCCCGCCGATGGCAGGGAAGCGGTTAATTACCAGCTCCGCCAACAGGCCAGCAAAGCCTATTATGCCGGCCAGTTACCTCCTATGAACATCCTTAACCCGGCAGCCTGGGCAGATTTTATCCAGGCATGGAAACGGGGGGATTTTAAGAAAAAGAACTAGCCTTCTCTGCGTAAACTCCGCATCTCCCCGCCTCCGCGGTGAATACATTTCCAGCTAATAGCAGTATGCGCCGATGTGAATCCATTTTTCACCGCAGAGAACATGAGAACACAGAGATAACCGCAGAGGGATTACCTGACGATAATCATAGTAAATAAATGCCAGTTTGCTCATTAAGATTTTACCTTTGTTACAGACAAATTAAAACTAACGATCATGGCACTTGAAAACATTACGGTCATAGGCGCAGGAACCATGGGCAACGGGATTGCCCATGTATTTGCACAGAACGGATTTAGTGTGATACTGGTGGATGTAAATTCAGGACAGCTCGAAAGGGCAATCCAAACCATCAACAAAAACCTCGACAGGCAGATTGCCAAAGGAGCGCTTACAGAGGAAGAAAAGAAAAAGACGCTTGCTAACCTTACCATCCAATCAAATATTGCCATCGGTGTATCACAGGCAGATCTGGTTATCGAAGCGGCTACTGAGAACACAGAATTAAAACTGGATATTTTCAGACAGATAGATGGCTCTGCACCCAAAGCGGCCATACTGGCCACCAATACGTCTTCTATCTCCATCACAAAAATTGCTTCCGTTACCAATCGCGCCAAACAGGTGATCGGGATGCATTTTATGAACCCTGTGCCGGTGATGAAACTGGTGGAAGTGATCAACGGATATGCCACTACAAAAGAAGTAACTGATTCTATAGTTGCCCTGAGCAGACAGCTGGGCAAAGTTCCCTGTGTGGTGAACGATTATCCCGGTTTTATTGCCAACCGCATTTTAATGCCGATGATCAATGAAGCTATCTATAGTTTATACGAAGGCGTTGCCGATGTGGAAGCCATTGATACGGTGATGAAACTCGGTATGGCACACCCGATGGGCCCCTTACAACTGGCCGATTTTATCGGGCTGGATGTTTGCCTGAGTATACTGAATGTACTGCATGATGGTTTTGGCAATCCTAAATATGCGCCTTGTCCCCTGTTGGTGAACATGGTTACCGCCGGTAAGCTGGGAGTGAAAAATGGTGAAGGATTTTATCAATATACGCCCGGAAGCAAAGAATTAGTGGTAAGTTCCCGATTCACAAAATAACACTTTGCGTTCCTTTGTGTCATAGCGTCTTAGCGGTTAAGAAGGTTTTACCGCAAAGACGCTATGACACAAGGGTTTCGCGAGGAGTATTCTATACATCGGCCTATGTTTTTTATTCTTTCCAAAGTATTGTTCTTTCTGCTCGTACCATTCTGGTGGATTGTGATCTTATTGGTATGGAGATTCTTCAGCAGGTCTGCACAGGTAAAAAAACGCTTAGGTATCCTGGCCATTTTAATTGCGATCGTATTCACTAATCCCTGGTTATACCGATCGATGGTGATGCAATGGCAGGCCGATCCGGTAACAATCACAAAAGGCAAAACCTACGAAGCGGGAATTGTTTTGGGCGGATTATCAGGCTATGATAAAAACGAACGCGGGTATTTTGGCAGTAATGCCGACAGGTTTATTCAAACCGCTAATCTCTATCACCAGGGCATCATCAAAAAAATTATTATCAGCAGTGGGTCAGGTAAACTGGATCAGAAAGATCCTGCAGAATCTTTTTTTCTAAGAACCCAGTTTCTTGCCAACGGAATCCCTGATTCTGCCATTCTCATCGAGAGCCGTTCGAAGAATACGTATGAAAATGCGATCTTTTCCAAACAGATCACAGACTCATTACATCTTTCTCCTCCTTTTATACTGGTAACTTCTGCCTTCCACATGAAACGGTCGGTAAGTGTTTTTAAGAAAGCCGGATTTGATTGTATTGCTTATCCCTGTGATTACAAAGTCGTGCCCTTGCGTTTTGCAGTGGAAGATGCTTTGCTTCCTAATATCTCCTTACTGAATGAATGGTCCATGCTGATCAAAGAAGTGGTGGGATTGTATGTTTATCGACTAACCGGCAAAGCCTAACTCTGCGGTTTTCTCTGCGTCTCCCTGCCTCAGCGGTGAAGAGCGTTTGCAAAATCGGGGACTCTGGTATTCGCAGTTCATTTTCACCGCAGAGAACAGGAGGGCGGAGAGTTAACGCAGAGGATTATTTAACAAGCGTGACTTCTACTGAGCGGATATCATTCAGGCGATGTAACACTTCTTCTAATCTTGATTTAGGAATGCCAACCCGCAACAAACAAAACAACTGGTTCTCCTGCCCTACCACACTGCAACCACATTGTTTTACGATCATCATCACATCATTCATCAGGGTATAATCAAAATGCAGTTCATACATTACTTCAATGGGTTTCTGAATAACAGGCACCAGTTGCAGCGCCATGGCTGTTGCGGATTTATAGGCCTGTATCAATCCCGGTACCCCTAACAAAGTGCCGCCGAAATAACGCACAACGATCACGGAAACATTGGTCAGTTCCTTACTGTCAATCTGCCCCAGTATGGGCCTGCCTGCTGTTCCGGAAGGTTCGCCATCATCGCTTACGCGAAAAATATTTCCATCCCAACCCAACCGGTATGCAAAACAATGATGCACCGCTTTGGGATGTTCTTTCTTTAAGGATTGCAGGTATTGTTTACAATCCTCCACCGTTTGCACAGGATAGGCATACGCAATAAACTTACTGCCGCGGTCTTTGAACTCGGCAAAAGAGGGCTTCTCTATGGTTTGATAATATTCTGCG
>CBHRAM010000006.1:0-32862 GCA_966076165.1 uncultured Chitinophagaceae bacterium | reverse complement strand
GGAAAAAATTTAGGCGGCGTTACCGGTATGCGCCTGGTGCGTGAACTCAAGGGTATTGAAAGTATACAGATGATGGATGAACTGGTGAACAAAAAAATGATCGCCACTACACGCATGTTCGGCTCACCCGTTACCGATCTGAGAGATATTAAAGAAGCCGTGGCCACTTACACATCACGCGCCGCAGAAAAATTAAGAAGACAGCATAGCGCCGCCAATACGATCAGTGTATTTGTAGTTCCGAAAGAAGAATCGCATACCACACATTTTCGCCATGGGCCAACAGTGGGCAGTCATATCATCCTACCACTTGCAACATCTTCTACCAACGAACTGATCAAACCTGCGATGGCATTGGCAGACCGTTTATACGAAAGAGGCAGGATCTATAAAAAAGCCGGTGTGATGCTCAGTGGTATCGTGCCCGATAGTTCTATACAGGGCAATCTCTTTGCTGCACCCGAGCAAAACAAGAACCGCATGCTGATGAGTATGATCGACAATGTAAATTTTGCGATGCGTGATGATGTATTAAAATTTGCCGCCTCCGGCACCACCCGCGACTGGAAGATGCGACAGGAACTCCGAAGTCCCAGATATACAACACGTTGGGAAGAAATATTTGAGATCAGATAAAACGTGCATTCACATCTCTGCGCGAAAATATACTAGAATGGGCAACGATCTTTCTAAAAAATGTACCTTGTACAGTAATGAAAAACAGGATTGCTTTATGGATTGCCGTTCCCCTATTGCTTATGGCAGGCATAGGCTGCAATAAGAACGGTGGCGGGCTGGTAGTCACTCCCTATACAGGTCCGAACGAAGCAAGCCGATTTCTCTACTCACCTGTTGAAGTGTCAAAGATCAACTTCCTTTTATCTTTAGGCTGGTTACAACCGGTTGGCCATACCATCCCAACCGATCATGTGTATTTCTGGTGTAATGTTCCGGCTGGTGCAGCCAATATTCCGGTATATGCCTTAACCTCGGGTAAAGTGGATAAGATATTGTTGGTACCCGTGCTCGGAATCCAGGAATGTAAAGTATGGTTTCGGGTAAATGAAAAATTCACGTATTACTTTGATCATATTGTGCTGGATCCTTCTATCAAAGAAGGCAGCAGCATTACTGCCGGACAAAAAGTAGGCACTACCGGTTTAGGTGCCAGCATCGATCTGGGTGTAATTGATGAAACACTTACCTTAACCGGCTATGCCAATCCAAAAAGATACGGATGGCAGGAAACCTATTGCGGAAAACCTTTTCAATATTTTACTGATGCTTTAAAAGCACAACTCTATCCCCTGGTTGACAGGGAAGGGCCGGATAAAGATGGACGCATTGATATTGATATACCCGGAAAACTAACCGGTAACTGGTTTCTGGATGGACCTGTTTTTTATACAAATAATCCTGATGGATGGGATAAAGAATTATCGTTTGCCTACGACATACAACATCCCTCTGTGGTGCTCGTATCTATTGGTGGAACCATTGGTATGGTAGGCAAATGGACCATCGGCCCGGGTGCCCCCCTGCCATCGCAGGTAAGTGTTGCCAGCGGTAAAGTAGCGTATCAGTTGTATGGTGCAGGCGGTATGCTTCAGAATCCATTTCAGCAAGGTTTACTCATCGTTCAGATGATCGATGATACCCATATCAAGATCGAAACCTTCCCTGATTCAAAAGCATCGGATGGGCAGTTTACTGCCAATGCAAAAATCTACGCGAGATAAAATAAACCAGTCTCTATTTTAGCGGAACAGGAAATTTGGTAAACAAAGTTTTGATGCCTTTTTGAATTTCTTCCTGGGCATTCGTTTGTTTTTCCGGTGCCACACCCTGTACCACCCCTTTCCAGATCATTTTTTTCTGGGCAGCATCTACCAGGTGAATGGCTACCGTTCCTTCACGGTAACGGCCTATTTCTATTTCTTCACTCTTCCAGGAATAATTACGCTGGCCAATATATTTCGGTGCACCATCCGTTTTCCAGTCAGTCTGGCGGGTCTCCACCTGTTCTTTGATCCGCACACCAATATTTATCAGCATATCAGGATTGCTGCTGCTTTGTTGATACCCGCGTTTAGAAAGTTCGGCACTGATCGCTTCTTTCAACAGATCGATCCGTGCTTCAAAAACACTGCTGATCGTATCACCCGAAGCACGCAGGCGGTAAAAATCAAAAGTTTTGTATTTGGACAGATCCACATTATCGCCCAGCTCTGTATTCAAGATCCTTACTGTTGAACAGGCTGTTAAGGCAATAGCGAATAAAAAAACAAGATACTTTTTCATAAAACAGATTTTTAAAGACGTTTAGAATAAAAGTTGCTGCTCTACAAATACAGGCTTGGTCAGTTTCAATCCACAGGCAGCATTCAGTTTATCAACCATATACACCGTAAGTTCAGGGGAAAAAGCCTCATCATGCATGTGCATGAAAAAATACAATTCTTCCATCCCGTTCTCCAGCCAGTATTGCATGCGGCTGATCCATGCATCCACACGCGTATAATCTGTTGGGTGCAGGCTGTTTCCTACATAACGGATGAAAGTTTTGGGTACGGTCAGATGCATGTGTGCACAATCCCTTCTTCCACTGGTATCCGTAATCACAATACCCATATTTATAGAACGCAGAAAAGCAAACAACTCATTACGCATATCCTCCTTACCAAACCAATCCGGATGCCGCACTTCCAGAAAGAACTGCATATCCGTGGGCAAGGAACGGAGAAACTGAAACAATTCTTCTTTCCGTTTGGTGGTAAATGCGTCACTTACCTGCACAAACACAGGACCGAGGTGTTTTTCAAAAGCAACGATGCCACGTAAAAATTCATTCGTAACAAAATCTTTATTCAGTAAACTGCCACGGTGTGTAATACCCTGGTACATTTTGGGACAAAATTTAAAATCCTTATCCCCCGCCTTGGCTGCCCATTTGGCAATACCCGTTGCACCGTATATTTTGTAATGTGTCGCATTCAGTTCAATACTGTTGTAATGCTTTACATAATGATCGAGAAAATCTTTTTCTTTTGTTTTGAGCGGATAGATCTTTCCCACCCATTCCGTTCTGCCCCATTTGGCACAGCCCAGGTACACCTTCGGATCTTTTACTTTTTTACCGGGTAAAACTGCTTTATTAAAATCAGGTTCTTTCGGTAAAGTAAAATCGATATTGTTCAATTCCGTCTCCGGTACCCGCCCAAATTCCATGTTCTTGATTTTTGCTATATAAAGTTACACCGTTATGGTAAATGCTGTAATTTAATCGGGTGAACGGTATCGTCTATAGTCGATAGACCATGGTCCATAGTAAATAAAGAAATCGGTTCTGCCATGGACTATGGACCATCGACTATGGACCAAAACACACCTCAACCCATACCATGAAGCGATTACTTATTATACTCACAGCACTACCCACATTCATCTTCGCCCAACAACGTCCCAACATCCTTTATATCATGAGCGACGATCATGATGCCAATGCTATCAGTGCCTACAATAAAACCCTGATCTCCACACCCAATATCGACCGTATTGCCAATGAAGGCATCCTCTTTAACCGATCCTTTGTTGGTAATTCTATCTGCGGGCCGGCAAGAGCTACTTTGTTAACGGGTTTACACTCGCACAAAAACGGGTTTATTGATAACCGTTCAAAATTTGATGGCTCGCAACTAACCATGCCCAAACTGATGCAACAGGCCGGTTACCAGACCGCAGTGATCGGCAAATGGCACTTGCAATCTTATCCAACAGGGTTTGATTACTGGAAGATCTTGCCCGGCCAGGGATTGTATTATGAACCCCGTATCATTGGCATGAAAGGAGACACCAGCACCTATCACGGCTATGCAACCGATGTGATAACCGATGAAACCCTGAATTGGTTACAGCAGAAAAGGGATAATACAAAACCATTTATGCTGATGCTTCATCATAAAGCGCCACACCGGTATTTTTTTCCGCCTTTAAAATATATTGAGCAATACCATACCAAAACATTCCCCGAGCCGGCCAGTTTATATACCGATACCACAGGACGTGGCACTGCCTGGCGTTTGCAGACCATGAGCATCTTACCGGATATGAAATTATCCAGCGATCTGAAAGTGGATCCTAAATACTTAATGGATATTCCCTGGTTAAAACCGGATTCTTCTGAGATCGCTTATTATCACTCCATTATTAACCGGATACCCGCGAACGAAAGACAAAAGATCGTTGACATATATAAAGAGCGCGGCGAGATCATTCAGAAATTCCGTCCCGACGGAAAAGAATTATTGCAATGGAAATACCAATGGTACATGCAGGATTATCTTGCCTGTGTGGCATCGGTTGATGAGAACATTGGAAGAGTATTGGATTATTTAGATAAAAGCGGGCTCGCAAAAAACACTTTGGTGATCTATACATCCGACCAGGGTTTTTACCTTGGCCAGAACGGATGGTTCGATAAACGCTGGATGTATGATGTATCTATGCGTTCTCCTTTACTGGCCCGTTGGCCCGGACATATCAAACCCGGCACCAAAACCAATACCATGGTCCAGAATATTGATTATGCACCCACGTTTTTAGATATTGCCGGAATAAATATTCCCGTTTCTATGCAAGGGCTTAGCTTAAAAGGGATTTTAGAAAACCCTTCCAAAGCGCTTCCCCGTAACAGTCTTTATTATCATTTCTACGAATACAAAGCCGACCATACCGTTTTGCAACACGTAGGTGTACGTACAGACCGATATAAATTGTTGTATTTCTATACCGTGAATGAGTGGCAATTATATGACCTGCAAAAGGATCCGGAAGAATTGAATAATGTGGTCAACAATAAAGCCTATCAAACCATTTTGGCCGATATGAAAAAGGAACTGATACGGTTGAGGGACGTGTATGATGATCATGAGGCGGCGGGAGAGCTCCATTGAATATCGAATATTGAACAAGGAATTTTGAATATTGAATGATGGCTGACCCAATAAAATTTCCCCTCCTGGCGCAGCTAGGAGGGGTGCCCGAACGGCTGAGTGAAGGGCGGGGTGGTTGCCTGGTTGCGATCCGGAGCCCGAAGTGAGTGACACAACCCCTGTCCAATACCCATTCTGCCGCCGGCAAAAAAATCCTTCCCTTATAAAATATTATCTTCCCTCACCCGTCAACCTTCCTAATGAACGAGGCGTTGACGATAACAACCCAAATGGCCGAAACCCGTAAGAATAATATTACAGAGGTCATCAACACGTACAGTAAACGGTTGATGGGCTTTATACGTAAACGGGTGAACAATGAGGCAGATGCGGAAGACATACTGCAGGATGTATTCTACCAGTTCATCGGCAATACCAAACCCATTGAACAGCTTACGGCCTGGCTGTTTACCGTAACCCGTAACAAGATCACCGACCGCCAGCGTAAACATAAACCCGATCTGCTCGAGGATATGTATACGAATGCAGACAGCGAATCGGCTTTCGACTGGACGGAACTGTTCTTCGACGAATCGAACAACCCCGAAACAGATTACCTGCGCAACCTGTTCTGGGAAGCATTGCATGATGCTTTGAATGAATTACCCCCGGCACAAAAAGACGTATTTGTGCTGAACGAAATAGAAGGCGTGCCTTTTAAAACCATTGCCGAGCAAACCGGCGAAACCATTAATACTTTACTCAGCCGCAAACGCTATGCAGTACTGCATTTGAGGGAACGATTAAGCGTTCTGCGGGATGAGTTATTAAATCATTGATTAAAAACAAGACCATGAATAAGAAATTCTGGGTGAAAAAAATTGTAGGCTTTACCGTATTGGCCATTGCTATGGCAGCCGCACTTGGCTATGTAGTGATGTTGCTCTGGAATAATGTATTGGCCACTGTGATCAGCGTGTCCGCTATCAGCTTCTGGCAGGCACTGGGTTTATTGATCTTAAGTAAGATCCTGTTTGGCGGATGGGGTGGCAGATGTTGTGGTGGCGGAAAAGCCGGCCACTGGAAAAATGAAATGAAAGAGAAATGGCATAACATGAGTCCCGAAGATCGTGAAAAGATCAAACAGGAATGGAGAGACCGTTGCAATGTGTGGAAGAGAGGTTCTTCCGAACATGGTGCAGGTGCCGAATAACCAGCCGCCGCCGGTCGGGGCGCTGAAGCGACCTGAACGGTGGCAACTAAATACTTTTAAAAGCAGCTTCCTCTTTTCAAAACACCCAACACCCATATCGTTCAGGCCGCCCCAGCGTCCCCACCGACAAAACCAAAACCAATGGACATCCTTATCTTCAAAACCAACCTCGAAAGCCCCGAACTGCTGAACCGGGCCAAACCCCTGCTGCAAAACCTACAGGGAATTAGCCGCTGGAACGTTGATATGCACGATTGTGATAATGTGTTAAGAATTGAAGCCAATGAGTTATCACCCCGCTCTGTGGAACAGATCCTGCAGGAAGCGGGTTATTATTGCGAGGAATTACAGGATTAACCGGCTTTGAAAACCGAATAATCGTTAGGTTTCGCTACCCGGCAATTATCTGAGCCAATCTGTGAAATCTGTGGCAACAAAACCCTCCCAAACCCACGCCAGTATTGAATTTCAGCACAGCACCAAAAAAAATGCCCCAAAATTCCTGCGTACCCCTAATTTTGCGCAATTCCTCGCAGAAATGAACCCTACACTTAACTCCAACGAATCGATACCCTCCAGTAAGAAAAAGATCATTGTTTTAGGCAGTGGGCCTAACCGGATCGGGCAGGGGATTGAATTTGACTATTGTTGCGTACACGGCTTATTGGCTATCAAAGAGAGCGGTTACGAGTCTATTATGGTGAACTGTAATCCCGAGACCGTTTCTACCGATTTTGACATGGCCGACAAACTCTATTTCGAGCCGGTATACTGGGAGCATTTATGGGAAATTATTGAACTGGAGAAACCCGAAGGCGTAATTGTACAGCTGGGCGGACAAACCGCCCTGAAACTGGCCAAACGTTTACACGAGAATGGCATCAAGATCATCGGAACCGCTTTTGAAGATATGGATGTGGCAGAAGACCGCGGCCGTTTTAGTGATCTGTTGAAAGAATTGAATATCCCTTACCCTGAATATGGCACCGCAACCAATGCCGATGAAGCGATTACTGTTGCCAACCGCGTAGGTTATCCTGTGTTGGTAAGGCCCAGCTATGTGATCGGCGGACAAAGAATGCGTATCGTGATCAACGATGAAGATGTAGAAAAAGCGGTGATCAGCCTGCTCAAACATTTACCGGGCAATAAAATTCTGATCGACCATTTCTTAGACCGTTGCCAGGAAGCTGAAGTGGATGCCATTTTCGACGGAGAGAATTTCCATATCATGGGTGTGATGGAACATATTGAACCGGCTGGTATTCATAGTGGCGACAGCAATGCTGTTTTACCAGCATTCAATCTCACTCCATTGGTGGTTGAAACCATGGAATATTATTCTGAGAAAATTGCACGCGCTTTAAAGATCAAAGGATTGATCAATATCCAGTTTGCTATCAAGAACGATAAAGTATATGTGATCGAAGCCAATCCAAGGGCTTCACGTACCACCCCGTTCATTGCCAAAGCTTACCAAATCCCTTATTTAAATATCGCTACCAAAGTAATGCTGGGTGCAGCCAAGCTCACCGACTTTACCATGGAGAAAAAATTAGAAGGATACGCCATCAAAGAACCGGTTTTCAGCTTTGAAAAATTTCCGGGCGTAAACAAAGAACTCGGACCTGAAATGAAAAGCACCGGAGAAGCCATCCGCTTCATCAAAGACCTGAGAGACCCTTACTTCCGTACATTGTATAAGGAGAGAAGTATGAATCTTAGTAAATAAAAGATTTTAAGGATCAAGAAACAAGATATAACAGCCTGGATCTTGCATCTTGTTTCTTGACCCTTGTTACTTCTAACCCGTATTTATACCTGATTTCACAAACCACTCCCCAGAGAGTGGTTTTTTTATTTAGGTTTAACCATGCGTCGGTATGGTAAACAGTTCTGGCGGTCGGTTCCTTTTCTGCGGTTACTCATTCCTGTAACCGCAGGAATCCTTATTGCACAATCTGTTCCTATCTCCATAAAGATGATCGGCATTGCTGCCACTGTTTTTTTCCTTGTTTTTATATCCGTTACTTTTTTGCCGATCGTTCATATGTACCGGTATAGATGGATAGCAGGTTTGTCGCTCAACCTGGTGCTCTTCTGTTTAGGATCTGCCCTGATGTATTTTCACAACATAGAAAATGATCCCCGCTGGATAGGCCATTCTGTTAAAGGGAAAGAACCCATCCTGGTAACCCTTCAGGAACCCTTAACAGAAAAACCCAATTCCTTCAAAGCCCTGGCCAAAGCGGAATCTGTTTTTGTGAATGGTGAGTGGACAATGGTGAATGGGAATATCCTGATATATTTTAAGAAAGACAGTTCTCTACCTGCGTTACAATATGGGTCGCAACTCGTCATTACAAAAACATTACAACCCATCAGCAATTCAGGTAATCCGGGAAGTTTTGATTATAAAAGATATTGTGCCTCACAGGGTATTCATTTTCAGGTTTATCTACAGTCCAATGAGTACAAGGTCTTGAATGAACTTAAAAAGAACCGGCTTACAGATCTGTTGATCAATTCCAGAAATCATGTACTCGCTCTTTTCCGTAAATGGGTGCCCGGACAAAAAGAAACCGGCGTAGCAGAAGCTTTACTGATCGGCTATCGCGATGACCTGGATAAAGATCTGGTGCAGGCATACAGCAATACAGGCGTAGTGCATATTATCGCCATCAGTGGTTTACACCTGGGCATGATCTATGGATTGATGGTGCTGATCCTGAAACCTTTTCGGCAAATCAAATGGATCCGGTTCATCAAACCGATTGCTATATTACTCGTCCTATGGGGATTTAGCCTGTTGGCCGGTGCCGCTGCTTCCATTTTACGCTCTGCGGTAATGTTCTCCTTTATTGTGATCGGCGAAAGTCTCGGGCGAAAGACCAATATCTACAATACCCTTGCTGCTTCTGCTTTTTGCCTGCTTGTATACAATCCTTATTTCTTTGGAGATGTGGGTTTTCAGTTATCCTATACTGCTGTACTAAGCATCATTTTATTTATGAAACCGATATACAGACAGATCCATTTCACAAATAAACTATTGAATCATATCTGGCAGTTGAATGCGGTTACCTTATCGGCGCAGGTGCTTACGCTGCCCATTATCCTCTATTATTTTCACCAGTTTCCCAATTTATTTCTGTTCACAAATTTTATAGCGGTTCCTTTATCGGGCTTCATTTTATATGGTGAATTATTATTGCTTGTCTTTGCCAAAATTCCCGCTCTTGCGCTTTGGCTCGGGAAATGTATTTCATTCCTGATCGCACAAATGGATGGATTGATTGAACGAACCGACAGTATCCCATTCTCAGTAACAGATAATATTCAAATGGGACTGGCCCAGACCATTCTATTATATTTTGCGATCTGTTACTTTGCTTTCTGGTTACTGCACAAAAGAACCCATGCATTCATCACCGGACTCAGTTTTATGTGTATTTTTTTCTTGCTTTATCGTTATACCCGGTTTCAGCAGTTGCAGCAACACAAACTCATTGTTTATAATATTCCAAAATATACCGCCATTGATCTCATTGAAGGCTCCCGTTATCTTTTTGCAGGCGATAGTGTATTAAATGATCAGCCTGCTCTTGAAAGATTTCATCTGCGCCCATCCCGGTTACAATATGGTGTTACTGAAACAGAAGCTTTGTCTGATATCAATATCCATGGCCCGGTTATTACCGGCAGGCAGAAAACTGCCCTTATCATCAGCCGGCCCACCCATTTTAGCCCGATGGCAGAGAAAATTCCGGTGGATATCATTATTCTGAGCGGTAATCCAGGGGTTTATCTAAGTCAACTGGCCACTGTGTTTGACTGTAAACAATGGGTATTTGACAGCAGCAATCCGTTGTGGAAAATACGGTACTGGAAAAAAGACGCCGACAGCCTACATTTGCGCCATCATTCTGTTTCTGAGCAAGGTGCTTTTGAAACGGATCTCTGATGAGGATTGCCATTCCGTCTTATTTCAACCAACCTCCGGCAGGTTAAACAACAGATCATGCAAAAGAAAATTCAATCAGCCCTTATTTCCGTTTTTTATAAAGACGGACTGGAACCCATTGCCAAAAAATTACAGGAACTGGGAATTACCATCTACTCAACCGGTGGAACACAGAAATTCCTGGAAGACCTGGGTGTACCCTGTGTACCTGTAGAAAGCTTAACCACTTACCCCTCTATTTTAGGAGGAAGGGTAAAAACTTTACACCCGGCTGTTTTTGGAGGTATCCTGGGCAGAAGGTATGAAGCACAGGATCTGGTTGAAATGAAGCAATACAATATTCCCGAAATAGACCTCGTGATCGTTGACCTGTATCCTTTTGAAGAAACACTGCGCACTACTTCAGAAGAAAAACTGATCATCGAAAAAATAGATATCGGCGGGCCATCCATGATCCGCGCTGCCGCCAAGAACTTCCGCGACCTGGTTGTGATCGCTGCTAAGGATGATTATGCAGCACTGGAAAAATTATTGAACGATCAGAAAGGTGAAACAAGCATCGAGCAAAGAAAAACTTTCGCTGCCAAAGCTTTTGAAGTGGTGATGCATTATGATATTGCCATCAGCAACTATTTCAACCCAGGCCACCAGCAAAGTTTACGCTACGGCGAGAACCCACACCAGAGCGCTGTATTCTACGGCAACCTCGAAGAACTGTTCACACAACTCAACGGTAAAGAACTTTCTTACAATAACCTGGTAGATGTGGATGCCGCAGTACAATTAATAAAAGAGTTTTCCCAAAAACTCTCCTCCTCCCAGGGGGAGATGCCGCAGACAGAGGGGGTAGAAGCAGTTTTTGCGATCATCAAACACACCAACGTCTGCGGAATCGCTGCCAGACCAACCGTAAAAGAAAGCTGGGACACCGCATTAGCCGGCGATCCGGAAAGCGCATTTGGTGGTGTATTGGTTTGTAACAAGACAATCGATAAAGCCACCGCAGAAGCCATTAATGAAATATTTTTTGAAGTATTGATCGCCCCTTCATTTGATGCCGATGCACTGGAAGTTTTGAAAAGTAAAAAGAACAGAATTCTGCTCCAGCTCAAAACACAAAACACAAAACTCAAAACCCCCAGCAGGTCAATACTCAACGGAACCTTAGAACAAGGTGCAGACGAAGGCAACTATACCAAATGGGAAGAAGTGGGCGGAAGAGAAACCTCTGAAACTGAAAAACAGGATCTCATATTTGCCAACCTTGTTTGCAAACATTTAAAAAGCAATGCCATCGCTTTGATAAAGAACAAACAACTGGTGGGCAAAGGCTGCGGGCAAACCAGCCGCATCGATTCACTCCGTCAGGCAATTGAAAAAGCTAAACAGTTCAATTTTGATCTGCATGGTGCAGTACTTGCTTCAGATGCTTTCTTCCCTTTCAATGATTGTGTACAGATCGCGCACACTGCAGGCATTGAAGTATTCATTCAACCCGGCGGATCCGTGAGAGATAAAGACAGCGTTGAGTATTGCGTACAGAACAAGCTCGCTATGGTAATGACTGGCATGAGACATTTCAAACACTAGTCCTACTTAAAATATTGTATTAAATTTCCTCCCCTATCAGGGGAGGTGCCCAAAGGGCGGAGGGGTGAAAGCTCCACAAAAAAAAAGAATTTGACCACCAAACAAAAAGCCTATATCGCACTAACCCTTACCAGCATCGTATGGGGAACCAGTTGGGTGGCCAGCAAGATAGGTGTACAAAAAGTTCCGGGGCTTGAAATAGCTTCCATCAGGCAGTTCATAGCGGGAATGCTGATGGTATCTTTCTTTTTGATCAAAGGAGAAAAGCTCCCTTCCAAAAAAGAATTTGCATGGTTAACCATGATGGCAGTACTCTTATTCGTTTCCGCAAATGGTATTGCCACGTTAGCATTAAAAAGTATTCCCAGCGGTATGGGTGCTTTGATCTCAGCTCTATACCCTTTATGTGTAGTCGTTATTGAACGGATATTTTTCAGGAACACAAAGATCACCGGCACTACTTTTATTGGCCTGCTGCTGGGCATCGGTGGTATTGCCGTGGTGTTTTACGATAATGCGTTTCACAATCATGCAGAAGGATTTGCGTGGGGCGTGATCCTTTCTGTGATTGCCATGTTGAGCTGGAGTATTGGCACCATTGTTCTTTCAAGAACCAAACTAAAGATGAATGCATACAACGCAACCGGATGGGAAATGTTGCTGAGTTCATTCATGTTAATGATCATGCTTGCCCTCTCCGGCAAAAGTATCCCCTTTTCAGAGATCCCCTTACAGGCATGGGGAGCGATCACTTACCTGGTCATTGCCAGTAACCTGATCACTTTTGCGGCCTTTATCTATACAATGAAACATCTGCAACCCGCAGTAGCCGCACTTTATGCCTATATCAATCCGATCGTTGCCATTTTTGTGGGATCCTTTGTGATGAGTGAGAAGATCACCGCCAATATCATCATCGGCTCCATTATCACACTGATTGGCGTTTACCTGGTAAACCAAAGTCTGCAAAAACAAAGAGAAAAGATAACCCAGTTATCTGATGCAGATGCTATGTAACGGTCGGGACGCTCAAAGCGGCCTGAACGTTTCAAGCAGTTACGCAAAATTTCTTTCCAAAAAATCTACATACATCCTCCGCCACTCAATCCATTCCGGCTGCTCCGTTAAAAAATGATTGTGAAAAAGTGTAATGAACTCACCATTCACGCTCTTAACCATATCATGATAATACTGGATCTCTTCCCGGGCCTGTTGCGCAGAATATCCCTGGTTAAAAAAAGAAGTGGCTTCCATAAAACAGAATGGATGAATTGTAAGCGGAGTCACTGATTCTTTTTCAAGATCATACCACTGATAAGGCATCGCATAAGAAGCCCTGAATCCGTTTACACCACCATACGCCATCGAATAATCATCAGTAATACCTGCAGCCAGTAATCTGCGGTAAGTACGTGGTACAGTAAACCGCAGATAATGATTTCTTGAAATGGTAATGGGTTTTTGTATGATCCCTTCCAGCGTTTCTATTTCCTTCCCCAATAGCCACTCATCCGTTCCGCTCTGCCAGGATGGATGAATACCGGTCACATACTTACCCGCTATATTCTGATACAGGTTTTTCAAAGCCGCAGAGTCCGCCGATAAATTTTTATCATACTTCCCTCTCTTAATGATTGTCAGGAAAAAATAAATTGGGTTAAGATGATACTTTGTATGTAATTCATCCATCCAGGCGAACACATAAAAAGGGTCAGGTTTTCTGCCACTGTACACATTACCTCTTTCCATCACCTGCTCAAACTTCCCCTGCAACAGATCGCGGTAAAAACCGAATACGTTTTTCCAGAGAGGCTTATGCAGGTAACTGTAGGCTATGTCTATATCGTAAGTCGGGATGAAGCGGAAGCCTGTGTTCTGAGTTAGGAGTTGTGCATGCGAAAATTTTTGACCGAGTATTTTTTCAAAAGATTGCAGCCAAAGATTCACCAATGGCAGCTTTAAAAAATTCTCTTGGTAACCGATACTGTTCATGTGCGAATACCGTCCATAAGCATCCAGCTCATGCGGCAAATATTCTTCATACCGCGAGAGAAGATAGAACGCAGCAGAAAACAGGTCAAAAGGAAGATCGCCCCCTGTTTTGAAAAACACTTTCATCTCTTCCCATTCAAAACAATTGATCGCCTGCGGTTTTATTTCTTTCTCCTCCAATAAACCATAAGGCACAACCCACAGTGAATCATCCCCCATTCTATCAGGAGAATAATTGATCTTCGCCCCACTAAAATTCAAGAATCGTTCTCTGGAATCCGTGATGACCGCTCCGGGAAAAAGTACAGACAGTATATAAGAAAGCCTCGAACCTATATGCAAAGCATATACAACAATAGTATCCTCCCTTGCACTATCCAATTACGAATTATTAATTACTAATTTCTAATTATCAATTAACCCTGTCTTTCCACATCTCACTAAACGTCTTCTGACTAAAATCAAGATCCGCCCTATGTGTGGTCCATCCTTTAAATACCCGGTTCACCACCCAGTTCTTCATCTTCCCATTGGCCATATTCATCATGCTGCGGTTCAGGCTTGCAGTTTTCCATACTTTCCAGGCTATACGTTCCGCCAGTGAACTGGAGCCCTGCATCACCGCTTCATGCCGGTTATCCAATAGTAATTCATGCAGGTTAATTCTTACCGGGCAAACCTCGGTACAGTTCCCGCATAAAGAAGAGGCATAACTCAGGTGCTTATATTCATCAATGCCTCTTAAATAGGGAGTGATCACTTTACCGATCGGGCCACTGTAAGTGGTTTCGTAAGAGTGTCCGCCAATATTCTTATATACCGGACAGGCATTTAAACAGGCACCGCAACGGATGCAATACAAAGCTTCTCTTGAAGTGGGATGTGCCAGCAGATTGGTACGGCCATTATCAAGCAGTATCACATACATTTCTTCAGGGCCATCGGTTTCATTTGCCTGGCGCGGGCCTGTAACGATAGTGTTATAGGACGTTACCTGCTGACCTGTTCCGAAAGTTGCGAGTAAGGGCCAGAATAATGCAAGGTCATGGATGGATGGAATCATCTTCTCAATGCCTACCACCACAATATGTGTTTTGGGCCAGGCACAACTTAACCTGGCGTTGCCTTCATTCTCAGTAACCGCAATACCGCCTACATCTGCCAGGATAAAATTGGCACCGGTAACACCCACTTCAGCCTGCACATATTTATCACGCAATATTTTTCTGGCAACCAGTGTTAATTCTTCCGGTGATAAACCGGCAGGGGTTCCCAATTTATCAGCAAATAATCTGGCTACATCCTCCTTGCTTTTATGCATGGCAGGGGTAACAATATGATAAGGGGCTTCGCCATCCAGCTGTTGAATATATTCTCCCAGATCCGTTTCCACACTTTCAATACCCATCGATTCAAGGTATTTATTCAGATGGATCTCTTCGGTAACCATGCTCTTGCTCTTTACGAGTGTTTTGCATTGTTTCTCTTTACAGATCTTACCGATCTCATCCAATGCTTCCTGTCCGTTCTCCGCCCAGATCACTTTGGCACCACGGGCAGTGATCTTTCTTTCAAATTCTTCCAGATACCTGTCCAGGTGTTCGATCGCATCCCATTTTCGGTTCTTCGCCTTTTCACGCGCCAGCATTACATTATTACCAAACTGCTGTTTACCCTTGGGTACAGCTGCATTGTAGCGATTGATATTAAAATTGATCTTCCGCCTGTGATCCAGATCGGCTGCTTTGATCGTACTCTTGGCAATGAAGGATGCTGCGGTATCTTTCATGTGTAAATTATTTTAGTCAACGTAAATCTTAATTCAGCCTGTTGCGCCTGCCCCGATGAAAGCGGGGGTCGCACTCTTGTACACTATATCATTATTGAGCTTTTGTAAATTGTCAATAATGAATATTATATTAACCCATTCAGATCATATCAATCATACCCAAAATCCCGTGAATCCGCGATCAGCTGTTCTCTTTCATATGCTTCGCTGTCGCTTCCAGTGTTTCATAAAACTCCTCTCCGTATTTCCTGATGATCGAGTCTTTCAGAAAAACATACACAGGCATCTTTAGTTTCTTACCCAAACTACAAGCTGCTGCACAAAGATCTTCCCTCGGTTCATAATTCACATATTCAATATCCGGATCTTTCTTACTCTTCTGTATCCTGATCGGAAACAGGTGACAACTCAAAGGTTTTTTCCAGTCCAGCTTACCATCATTATATGCCTGCTCAATCGCACATTTAATAATGCCCCATTTATCACGGTAACCATAGGCACAGATCGCACCATCAATCGTTGGTGTTACCCATCCAAATTCCTGGTCGTATAAATATTTTCCCTGGCGCTTTACTTCTGCGATGCCTTCGGGGGTCATATAAGGCTCGATCACCTTATAATATTCTTTCAGTTTCTCCAGCTCCCATTTTTCCATGGGGGCACCGGCATCGCCGTCTTCACAACATCCACCTTTGCATTTATTCAGGTCGCATACAAACTGCTCCTCAACAATCTCATCACTGATCAATACATTATCAATTGCTATCATATTATTTCTTGCATTACCGTTCAAAGATAAACTTTTGGAAAGTTTAGAACTTTCCAAAAGTTATTTGCGCCATTTAAAGGTATTGATCAAATGCTTCATATCCTCCAGTAAAAACCGGTTTACAATCCCCAGCGAATCTGCATTGGGCGTAGCATCAAAATACAAAGCACCCCGCAGAAAATGTTTGGTAGAATCTGTCAGAAAGAACTGGTTAGCCGTTGCCACATCTCCTCCAACCGTAAAGAAAACACCATGTACACCATTAGGTGTGGTCATGGCTGTGTCTTCAATAGAATAAGCTTTTGAAGTATGTTTACCCGTTAATTCAAAAGAATGTTTGATCAACGTATCAAACTTATTCTTCCCGATCTCTTTATAACTCACATAGATCCTCCCGTGAAACTGCGGAAAATCAATATTGATCCACCAGGGGTTCTCGGTAGCTTCTCCAAAAAAAGTACTGTCCTTTACCACCGCTGCATATTCCGGATATTCAAATGAATAGGGATAACCTGCCTGGTCAAACACCTTGTATTTTTTCTCAGGAAAGTTAATCTTGTAATATCCGCGGGGTTTGGGTGTATAACTGCTGTTGCAGGCGGAGATCATGGCCCATAGTCCATAGACCATAGTAAGAACCACGAAAACATATACCCTATTCTTTTTCTGAATTAACCATGGACCATGGACTATCGACCATGGACTGCCTTCCTGCTTCCTCATGTTAACTGTGGCTTGATCGTGAGCTTTATTTTTTCTATGCGGTGTTTGGCTACTTCCAATACGGTGAATTCAAAATCGCCTGAGCTCACTACTTTTAACGGCAAGGGGATCTCGCCCGCCAGTTCCAGTACCAATCCGGCCAATGAATCACTTTCACCTTTTACCTGGTCAAACGTATCTGTGGGCAGGTCCATGATCTTGCAAACATCATTTATCATCACCCTTCCTTCAAAAATATAATTATAGTCATCAATTTTTCTGAAACCCGTCTCTTCCTCATCAAATTCATCTTTGATCTCTCCGATCACTTCTTCGAGGATATCTTCCAGGGTAACTATCCCGCTTGTTCCGCCAAATTCATCAACCACTACTGCAAAGTGTATGCGTTTCGACTGGAACTCTTTCAGAAGGTCTTCAATAAATTTCTGTTCATGTACAAAATAAGGTGGGCGCATCAGTCCATGCCAGTCAAAATCATCCGGTTCATGTAAGAACGGGATCAGGTCTTTCGTATGGATCATCCCTGCCACATTATCCAGATCATCCTTATACACCGGCAAACGGCTGTAATGCAGGTCCCGCACGGTAGCGATCAGATCACCAAAGGAGATCTCATGATCTACCCCATGCACATCCACCCTTGTTTTCATGATCTGTTTCACCGTAATATTGCCAAACTTCACGATCCCCTTTAAAATATTCTTCTCGTTTTCCGATGCGGTGTTCTGTGTTGTCAGATCTATGGCATGGTCCAGTTCCTCAAGGCTATACGCGCCATTGGGACGGTTTGCCAAACGCTTTTCAATAATATCCGAATATTTTACCAAACGCTTGCTCAATCCCGCACAGGCATAAGAAACTGCCTGCACAATGCCCCCAAAATCCTTGGCAAAACGGATATTGTTTTGCGTGGCCAACACTTTCGGCATCACTTCGCCAAACAATACCAGGATAAAAGAAACCACCACCACCTTGATCACAAACTCAACCCATACTGCATTAAACTGTTCAAAATTGAACATATCATCGATCAGCAGATTGGAAATGATGATGATGGAGATATTGATAAAACTATTCGCGATCAATAAAGAAGCCAGCAGAACTTTGGGTTCTTCCAGCAGGTCAACAATACGCTTATAAGGCGGAAGTTGTTTTGATTTTAAATTATTGATGTCTTTATATGTAAGCGAAAAGAACGCCACTTCCGATCCCGATAAAACAAAAGAAAGAAATAACAGAACGATCAGTATCATAACCAATACCGTCGTACCCTGTGCCTGTATGGCTGATAGTAAAGTCAGGTTTGAAAAAAAATGCAAAACCGGGTGATGATCCAAAGCAAGTGATTTAATTAAACGATCAGGAATAGTGAGGTATTACTGCACTGCTCCATAGGTACAAAAGTAAGGGTTCTGTTCATTGCGTTCAGAATGGCAGACTTTCACCCGGATGATCGCCCAATGGCGGAAGATCATCACCACCAAATCCTTCCGGAGCTTCACCACCGGGGTGCCCCGTATGGCCATCGCCCCGTTTATCCAGCATGATCAGGTTATCACCCACTACTTCTGTAGCAAATTTTTTATTCCCTTCTTTATCTTCCCAGCTGCGTGTACGCAATCTTCCTTCTACATAAATAAGGCTGCCTTTATGCAAATATTTCTGCGCCAGTTCTGCCAGCCCTCTCCACAATACCACTGTATGCCATTCTGTTTGCGACACCAGTTTTCCTGAGCGGTCCTTATAGGTTTCCGTAGTAGCCAAAGGAAATTTAGCTACGCCGATATTCCCTTCCAGGTGCTGTACATCAGGATCTTTTCCCAAATTGCCGATAAGCATAACTCTGTTAACTCCTCTCATACAATAGGTTTTAGATTCACCGCTTTTTTAATCACTCTTAAAAATAACTTTTTTTGAGTAACAAAAGAAGCCGTAACAGAAATTTAGGATATACGGTTTTACCGGGAAAATGCATCCGGATACTGCGTGATGAATTTAGGAAAAGCCAGCTTTTGTAAGCTCTTCACAGGCTTCCATTGATATTTTTTCAGAAAAGACGGGATACTGTTTAACCGAACCGTTATAAACTGCCCTTTTATCTGCTGATGCGTTAATTGCTGAACAAACAGCGGAGAGATCTTTTCTACACTTGCCTTATTCACACCGATCTGTTCTTTGAGCCAGTTCTTAACCGCTGCTTCATCCCATTTCACGGACTCCTCTGTTTCCAATAAATAAAATTCATGCAGGTTTTGCCAGATATCTTTTCCAAGGCGCTGGTTCACCAGCCATTTTCCGTCCTGCTCAAAAAGAAAATAATAGAACCACCGGGTTTTCCGCAGCAGGGTCTTTTCTTTAACCGGTAATTGATTCACTTTGCCTTCGGAATAGGCTACACAGTTCTTTTGCAGCGGGCATACACTGCAGGAGGGTGAGAAAGGTTTGCACACCGTGGCGCCAAAATCCATGATGGCCTGGTTATATAGACCGGCTTCCTTCTTAGCCAATACACTGAACGCCAACTCTGTAAACAAATGCTTACCCGCAGTTGAGTCAATCGGCTCATCGAGGCCAAAATAGCGCGACAACACCCTGAATACATTGCCATCCACTACTGCATAAGGTAAATTATAAGCAAAGGATGCTATGGCAGCAGCAGTATACGGGCCTACCCCCTTTAATGCCAACAGGTCTTCATATGTGTCGGGAAAAACTCCTTTTCTTTCCCTTGTGATCTCTCTTGCCGTATATAAAAGATTCTTGCAACGGTTATAATAACCCAGCCCCTCCCATAACTTGAATACATCCGGATCCTTTGCCCCGGCCAGGTCAATGATGGAAGGATAGTTTTTCACAAACCGGTCGTAATATGCCCATCCCTGCGCCACCCGGGTCTGTTGAAGGATCACTTCACTCAGCCAGATCTTATAGGGATCTTTCTCCCCTTTCCATGGCATCTCGCGTTGGTTATCATGTTTATGCCAGCTCAAAAGCCTTTGTGTGAAGAATTTTTCCATCATAAAAAACAAATATTCAATAAAAGAACCGCTTCCGGGGCACAAAAGTTCAGTTTTGGGCCCAAAAAACAATCATCCACATATCCGAAGTCAAAAAACGGCATCTTATTGAACCATTTATCTATCAATAAGTAACGTCTATAATATTTACGCTATCTTTCTTGCATTATTCAACCTTTTTATCTTATTTTAAGGTCTAGTTAGCCCTATAAAAAAATATCAAATGAGAAAATCTGATCTCATCAACCAAATTTCTGATAAAACAGGCATACCCAAAGTAGATGTATTGGTTACTTTGGAAACCATGTTTAAAGAAGTGAAGGAGAGCTTATCAAACGGCCAAAACATCTACATACGTGGGTTTGGCAGCTTTATTACCAAGAAAAGAGCCGCTAAGATTGGCCGTAATATCAAGAAGAATATTGCTGTGGAAATTCCTGAACACTATATTCCTGCATTTAAGCCTGCAAAAGAATTTGTGAGTGAAGTAAAAAGCAAACGCCAGCCAAGCTAACTTTGCGGAAAGCGTTCATAAGTGAAA
The DNA here is from genome assembly GCA_966076165.1 of uncultured Chitinophagaceae bacterium. GTDB lineage: Bacteria > Bacteroidota > Bacteroidia > Chitinophagales > Chitinophagaceae > Sediminibacterium. Next base: position 12,333 of record CBHRAM010000006.1, on the reverse strand, counting down.
AAACAGCAAGTTCTATTGGTCTCCGGCGCCCTGGCAGCCTTTATTTTATTGTACGTATTTGGCAAGACCGTTCCCCCGGCTAAACCGGCAACAGCTAGCCAGACATCGCAATCTACTGAACGTCAAACAATTACATTTGATCAGCTCCTTGTAAAAGCCAAACAGAAGATCAACCCGTCTCAGGCACAGCGCCTGCTTAGCCTTGAGAATTCTGTAAAAAGGGGCGATGTAAAAGACCAGCAGATCCACCTTTATCACCAGCTGGCCCGCTTCTGGGCCGATTCGGCGCATATCTTCGAACCCTATGCCTATTACACCGGAGAAGCTGCGAAGTTGGAAAATTCTGAAAAAAGCCTCACCTTTGCCGCCCGCCTGTACTTAGATAACCTGATGACAGAGGGCCAACCGGCTATGCAAACCTGGTTGGGAACAAATGCAAAAGTTCTTTTTGAGAAAGCTTTGGCCATTAACCCGGCTAACGATTCCAGCAAAATAGGCCTGGGTGCCTGTTACCTGTTTGGAAATATTTCTGATAACCCCATGCAGGGTATCTTACCTGTAAGGGAGATCGCCACACGCGATCCCGGAAATGTGTACGCACAGATGGTACTCGGTTTAGGTGGTAAAAAAAGCGGGCAGTATGATAAGGCGATTGAACGGTTCCTGATCGTGGTACAAAAGGAACCCGAAAACATTGAAGCCCTGTTTAACCTGGCGGAATGTTATGAGGAGAAAGGAGATAAGCCCAATGCGGTTAAATGGTACGAAGCTGTAAAGAAACTGGTAAAAGTACCGGAAGCACAAACAGAACTGAACAAAAGGATCACCGAATTGAAAAAATAAATTTATTAATTAACCTAACTAAAATTACTTAGTGTATGCCTTGTGGTAAGAAGAGAAAGCGTCATAAAATTGCGACTCACAAACGTAAAAAACGTTTAAGAAAGAACCGTCATAAGAAAAAGAATAAATAATTCTTAATTAAGACCATTATACTATCCCGCATTATATTCCGGCCAATACCGGAATATAAGCGCGGGATAACACTTTCCTGAATTTCGCCACTACTACCTTTCTACGCTGCAACTTATCCTTTTCCTTCCCTGTCAGGTGGCGAGCGTTACGGATATAAGTGTGTATATATGATAGCCGCATACCGGCCGTGATTTTGTATTTAAAAGTTGCCATTTTGTGAACAAAGAACTAATCATTAATGCAGGCCCTACTGGCGTGGAGATCGCCTTTCTGGAGGATAAGAAACTAGTAGAACTGCACAACGAAAAAACGGATGCCAACTTTGCCGTTGGTGACCTATATCTCGGAAAGGTAAAAAAACTGATCCCGGGGTTAAATGCTGCATTTGTGGATGTAGGGTTTGAGAAAGATGCTTTTCTGCATTATACAGACCTGAGCCCTTATGTACGCTCCATACTCAAATTTACCCAACTGGCTATGCACACCAAAGAGCCAGGCGGGTTTGATTTTTCGAAATTTCAATCAGAACCTGAGATCGTTAAAACGGGTAAGATCAATGAAGTACTGAATGGTAAGCCTAATGTACTTGTTCAGATCTTAAAAGAACCCATAGCAGCAAAAGGTCCACGTTTAAGTTGTGAGATCTCTTTGCCGGGAAGGTTTGTGGTAATGACCCCCTTTAATGAGATCGTGGCCGTTTCCAAAAAGATCCATTCTTCGGAAGAAAGAAAAAGGCTACACAAAATTGTTGAAGCCATCCGTCCCAAGAATTTTGGTGTGATCGTTAGAACCGCTGCGGAAGGCAAGAGTACGGCTGAGCTGCACCAGGACCTGCTTTCCCTGATCGAAACCTGGAAACTGATACAGGCCAACCTGAAAGGTGCGCAAGCTCCTGTAAGGATCCTTAGTGAAGAGAATAAGACCACCAGTATTCTGCGCGATCTGTTGAGTGCCGATTTTAATAAGGTAATTGTAAACGACAAGAACCTGTTTACGGTTACACAGAGTTATATTCAACGCATCGCTCCCGATAAAATTGATATCGTAAGCCTTTACCAGGGTGGTGGCTTGCCGATATTTGACCAGTTTGGTGTTACCAAACAGGTTAAATCATCCTTTGGTAAAACCGTGAATCTTCCGAGCGGTGCTTACCTGATCATTGAACATACTGAAGCGCTGCACGTAATTGACGTAAACAGCGGTTATAAGAGCGTAAGTAATAACCAGGAAGAAAATGCTTTGCAGACCAATATGGAAGCTGCTGAAGAGATCGCACGCCAGTTAAGGCTGAGAGATCTTGGTGGGATCATCGTAGTGGATTTCATTGACATGAAACTCCCCGATAACAAACGCAAGGTACAGGAAGCGATAGAAGGTTTTATGAAAACCGACCGTGCCAAACATTCTGTATTACCCGTTTCTAAGTTTGGTTTGCTACAGATCACCCGCCAGCGCATGCGCCCGGAAGTGAATATCAATACCTCTGAAAACTGCCCGGCCTGTAACGGAACCGGAAAGATCAGTTCTACCTTGTTGCTGGAAGACGAGATGGAAAAACGTTTGTACTATCTGGTTACCCATGGCCACAAAAACCTTACGGTTGCTGTGCATCCTATCGTATACTCTTACCTTACCAAGGGTTTCTTTACTTCCATCATCAAAAAATGGAAGCGGAAATACAAGACCAACCTCAAAGCACAGTCCAACACCAATTATCATCTGATCGAGTTCAAATTCTTTAACGAACACGAAGAAGAAATAAAATTTTAACCTTGTGAAGAGACATAAAAAAACTCAGACTGTCTGGTCTGAGTTTTTTTATGCAACCATGTTTATAATGAATTGTAATAGGAAAGCAGTTTTACAAGATGGTCATTGTTTTTAAGGTTCAGTTTATTTGCCAGTATGAACTGATTAACCTGAACCTGTTTATCCGAAAGTTCGGCCAAAATAAAATCCTTATCTTTTTTCAACCGTTTCATATTCCCTTTTGAAAAAAGATAATACCCTTCATAGGTTTCAAATTCTTTTACGATCTCTCCCGACAGTTCATTTTTGCTTTCCGCTACTTTTTTGATGATCGATTTCAACAAACTGCATTTACCTTCTGCCAGAACCTGGTAAAAATGAAAAGGCGTCTGCTGATCAATAGCAGGGAACCCCGTCTGGAATTTATGCAGCACGATCCCTTCTGAACCCGTATCTGCATAAGATATTTCTTTGATCATCCCCATAGCTACATAACCTTCTGTTCCGTTTGAAGACAGAAAATAGGTTTCATGCGCTACCATATCAATCCGCATTTTCACGTTCGAAAATACCTTACCCTCTTTGAGCGTGATCGTAGCTGATTTATATTCGGGGATATAATAGGGACTGCCATTTACATCCGGGTATTGGTTCCTGATCGGCATTCCGTTCAGGTCTGCAATAAAGATCTGTGGAGCCCATTTGCCGTTTACAGTAAGGCTTCCGGGAGTTCCCTGTGCATACGTGATACTACCATAAATAAGCACCGATAAAAGAAAGCATATTCTGATACACATAACAGAAGGTTTTATGAAAGTTACAACAAACCTGTTTACTTTAATAAAAGAAGGCCCGTCAATGACGGGCCTTCTTTTATCAGATCTAAGATTTTATCAAAGCATCTTATTGCTTAGGGTTTTTAACCGGTGCAGACCCTGATGCAGGCGGGTTGTATGCCAGTTCATTATCCGGAACATCCCAATAATCCAGGAAGCCGTAGTTAATGGTGGCATTGGTATTAACCGCACCTGTAGAAGATAATACAACACAACCTGTACGTGATTTGGTTGGATCGATAATATCCCAACGACGGGCATCAAAGAAAGAAAGTCCTTTGAATGCAAGTGCAATTCTTCTTTCAGACCTCAGCTCTTCATAAGCCGCTGCCTGTGTCATACCGGCACCTAATGCAGTAAGTCCTGCACCCTGGTAAGTTCTTACCGCGTTGATTGACTGAACACCCAGATCGATAGAACCTGTCTGGATCAGTGCTTCAGCTTTCATCAATTCGTTTTCTTCGTAAGTACCTGCCAATGTAATTTCATTAGCACCGGCACTGGTATTAGACCAGGTAACTACACCTGCCAAACCATTACCACCGGATTTGATGCTATAACGGGTGTTGAATGCATTACCGCGGTCTGTATTGAATACACCTACTGCTGTAAGGGTAAACACGTTATTGTCTTTACGTTTATCGCCGGTTCTGAATTCCTGAACCAGGCGCTCACTCAATTTGTAAGTACCGGTAGCAGCACCTGTTGATTGAATTTTATCAGCAATTGTGGTTCCGAGGAAATCACCATTGGCATCTGTACGTCCTGTAAAGATCAGGTCAGTAGCCGTGATACCATTGTTTACAAGCGTAAGAACAGACGCCCATTGAGCAGCTGTCATAGAAGCTTTGGGTGTATTCAATACGATATTACGCGCTTTCATGGTATTGATGTTACGCAGCCACATAGCGGTTGTTAAAATACCACCCTTACCTTTCTGAAGGAAACCCGGAACCAGTCCAGCCACAACAGTATTATAATCCGTTGTTGAAGTGGCAGCAGCCAAAGCAGTCGCTGCTTTATCGAAGTTGGAATTTGATTCGGTAATGATCGCTTCCTTGGTTACATAGTTACCGTTAGTGGTAGCAGATGGAGTGGTTGCGTTCTGAATAAGACCGGCATAATACAGCGTACCGATATGTGCATAGGCAAAACCTTTCCACCAATAAGCCCATGCCTGTACGGTAGCTTTTTTGGTTGCTGCTCCTGCTCCTGTGAATGTGGTGCTATTGGCAATATCCAATACCGTATTGGCTGCAGTGATCATGTTATACATGTAAGCCCACTCATAGAAAGTAGCATTACTTCCCTGCTGAGCGTTTACATTGATATTACGCAGGATACCATATTGTGTATTGATAGAGCTGGGGTTCATTACAACCGTACCATTGTCTAAGGTTACTTTGTTAGGACAACCGATCTGGTTCATGTAGGCATTGGCAGCCTCAGCACCGATCTCATCTCCCATTAATTCAAGGAAACCTGTGGCTCCTGCCCAGAAACGGCCGTATACACCATCAGAATATTTAAGGTCATAAAAACCATTCCTGTAAATAGACCCCTGTGCTAATGAAATAACACCGGTCTCACTTTGCGCACTTTGTGGCGTAGGTTGATTGGTATTGGAAATATCGAGTTGCTTTTTACAAGCTGTTATGCTCAGGCTCACTCCTAATATCCCCACCAAAATTTTTGTATTCTTCATGTCTTCTGAGTTTTAAGATTAAGATTAAAATCCAACATTCAAACCAATGGTATAGGCTTTTGTATTAGGAATTGTGTTATGATCCACACCACGGTCAAATGCAGAGTTGGAAGAGCCTGAACTAACTTCAGGATCCATACCTGTGTACTTAGTGATAGTAACCAGGTTACGACCAGACAGAACCAACTGTAAACGCTGAACCCCTTTGATCTTAAATAATTTTGCAAAGTCAACAGCAGCAGAAATATTCCTTAAGCGCCAGAAAGAAGCATCTTCATAGAAATAATCTTTGGTACCGTTGTTCGCACCTGCCTGGTAAATACCACGGTAGAATGCTGTGTATGCCTGTGTTTGTCCGGCAATGGTAATCGGATTATCATAATCACCACTGATACCATCACGGTACATCCACTCTTTGGTTTGGTTATAAAGGTGGCTTCCGTTAACCCAATCCCACTGAACGCTCAAAGAAAGGAATCCTTTGTAAGCGAAGTTGTTGATAAAGCTCATATTGAACTTAGGGTTAGGGTCACCAAAGCTGTACTGTCCAACTGTGTTAACCGGCTGCTTGGTAGTAGAATTTACTACATAGCCATTGCTGGCTACTTCGTAGTTACCCTGGTTAGCTTTAGGAATAACAGGTAAGCCTGTTGAAGGCTCGATCTGGTCTACACTTCTTAATAACAGGAATCCGAATAACTGACCGATCTTCTGGCCGGCTTTCAGAGTAAGACCTGTACTTCCGGCAGCAGACAGAACCACTACATCCGGTCCTTTGATATAAGTGATCTCTGAAGTTTGCTTAGAGAAGTTAGTGGTCAGATCCCAGCTGAAATCTTTTTTGCGTAACACACTCAGGTTCAAAGAAGCCTGGAAACCATTAGAACCCAGTCCGAATGCATTATCCAATGTGCTACCTACACCGGTAGAAGGAGCAGCGTCAACACTGTAGATAGCGTTGTCTGTATTCCTTTTCCAATAGGTAAGAGATAATTGTGCATTGTTTAACCATGAACCTTTCAAAAGGTTGAAACCGATATCGGTACCGATCTCTGTTTCTTTTGACAATTCCACGTTCAGGTTAGGATTAGGTGTTGTAACCGGGAAAGTAAATACACTGTTAGGTCCGAGGTTAGCTGCACCTAACACAGGGAAACGCTGGAAAGCGCCCGGCTGGATACCTGCCTCACCATAAGCGGCCCTGATCTTGAAATCAGAAATGATATTAGAGATCTTTCCACCTTCCCAGAATTTGAATTTAGAAACGTTTAAGAACGCATCACCTCTAGGGAAAGTCTGTGAATTGGCACCACTTCCGAATGCAGAAGAATAGTCACTTCTTACACCCACGGCTACACCCGCAAGGTCACCCCACTCAAAGCGCTGGTTGGCAAGGAAACCATAAGTAATGAAAGGTGTTGTATTATCGGTAACGATCTTGTAGATCGCAGCCTGGTTAGCATTCCACGGAGTGTAAGCAGGTGCATCATATCCGTAAGCGTAGAATGTTTTTGTGAGAGATTTCCTGTAATCAAATGCTACAGTAGTAATGGTTTTAATGGGAACTTTCAAATGGAAGTCCTTATCAAAATCAGTTCTGATGGTAGCGGTACTGATAAAGTTCTGGAAAGTAGTACGCTGAACCTGGTTATCAATCTCACCGGTTGTGCTACCGTTAGCAGCAGAGTTCGGGTTGAAATTGCTGTAATAAAACTGGTTATACACAGCATTCTTGTTGAACTCCTGGTCTTCATAACGGTAAGTGAGGTTCTGGTTCTTAACATCTAAACCATATTTGGCATCCAGCTCCAGAAAGCGGTTCACCTTATAGTTCAGGTTAAGGTTCTGTACCAGATCAATGGTATTGATCAAAGTACTTGTATACTGATTTACGTAGTTAGGGTTAGCACTGTTTACACCCACGGCATCACCAAAGTAAACACCGTAGTTGCCATCCGGATCTTTGTAATCATAATTAGCAAAAGGACGTGTATTGTTCAGGCTGTACACAATACCACGACCTGTCTGGTCATTCAGGGTATTCTTGGTATACACCAACTGCGTAAGACTTGATAATCTTACATTCTTGAACAGTTCTGTTTCAATTTTAGAAGTAATGTTTGAACGCTGCCAGTCACCATTGTCTTTAAAGTTCGAATTCTGTTTGTTGTTTGATGCAGACAACAGGAAGCTGGTTTTGTCTTTATTACCGGAGATAGTGATCGAGTTATTCAATGCATATCCATTCTGGAAGAACATTTTATAATGATCATAGTATTTCAGGTTTGCATTGTATGCTTTGTTCTGATAGCTGGTAACGCTTAATGCATTGTACTGAACGTTGGCATCATAACGGCCCAATACCGGGTCAAAATTCAGCGGGGCACCGCTTGACTGAATTACGTTGTTGCTTGCATCAGTAGTAAAAGCGTGGAAATACGCTTTATGAACCCCACCAATGTTCAACAATGAATTGGTGGTAGCACTGCTGCTAACATCAATATTCAGTTTACCGGATTTCGCTTTTTTGGTAAATAACTGGATTACTCCATTTGCACCCTGCGCACCATATAAAGAAGCGGCAGCAGCACCTTCAACAACCTCAACCCTTTCGATAATATTTACATCGATCGCGTTCAGGTCAGTTCCCCTGATTTCCAATCCATCCATTAAGATCATGGGGAAAGTTCCACCCTGTACAGAGTTGATACCACGCAGCAGGATGTTCAGACGCTGACCGGGGTTACCATTGGTACTGGAGATCTGCGCACCTGGAATTTGTCCTACCAGCTGCTGACCCACATCACCTGTAGGCACTTTTGCCTGGTTACCGATATTAACAGACTCAACTGCTGTACCGAGTTTTTTACGGCTGGTAGCAGCACCCACACCGGTTACAACCACTTCACTCAATGATTTCACATCGGTAACAAGTTGAACCTGCAGGTTGGAAGAAGAGGCTTCGATTTGCTTATTTTCATATCCCAGGGCTGAGATAATAAGCATAGCACCTTTTTTCACTTTAATAGAGAACGCACCGTCATTACCGGCACTTGTACCATTCTTGGTACCTTTTTCAAGTACGGTTGCCCCTGATACAGGAGCCCCCTTGTCATCTACAACCTTTCCGGTTACAGTAGAAGTTTGTGCAAAGCCGACCAAAATGGCCATGACATAAGCACAAACGCTCATTAGCAGTTTTTTTCTCATGTTGTTGGTTTTTTAGAAAGTGAGCCGTTTATCAGGCTTTCTGACCACCTAAGTAATAGTAAAGCTGCACAATAACCCTTTCGAGCCATCCATTTTAATCTTTTTTTAATCTTTTTGTTTAATATATAGACATATTATGTACGAAATATAAAACAAAATGGCGTTGATACAAATCTGAAGCTTTTCTGAAACATAGATGCAATTTGGGCTCATCGGTAAAAATATAGGCCAGGTCGGTGAAACTAACCCGTATTTCCCGAGCGAAAAACGAGTCATTTTTTTCTGCCATCGTGCATAATATCATATATAAATTTATGATATTCATTTTTTATATATGTTATATTTTAATGTTTACGTTCCGGATCCGGCCAGAAACAGATTAAACAGCCCATCCAATCCGGCTTGCTTTGAAACGCCGGTAAAAGATCTTGATATACGTTTTTTTGCCATGCATGAAAGGCTATAGGTAATTCATTAATAACCAATTACTTGTGGAAAAGTAGCTCTTTCATTATTATTTCTGCTGATCGCTCAGGGGCATTTCAGGCTTTTCAGGACGGGTGCTTAACCGGGCCAATTTCTTTACCGGAAAGAGCAGGCAAACGGTTTTTGAATCCCGAAAAATTATGCACAGAAGGCAAAATTAATTTTGGAATCTGACCCATTATTGTAATTTAGTGGAAGAATTTAATGGGTTAGTAAGTAAACAGGGTCAACAGCAATGTTGGCCCTTTTACGTGCCGTCAATGCTGCATTTCAGCGGAATCGGACCTTTAAAAAAACGCATTTTTACCCGCCTTAAAACGCAAAAATTCCACACTAAATTGTATTGCGTTCAACACAGAAGAATTGATTCTGTCTGAGATGGTTTCTCTTTCTTTTTCAGACCTATCTTTAGGCCATGAGCAAGATCAAAACAGCTTTTTTTTGCGGCAACTGCGGCTATGAAAGTACCAAATGGATCGGCAAGTGTCCATCATGTAATGAATGGAACACATTTACCGAAGAAGTATTGGATAAAGGCAACCCGAAAGAAGAGAACTGGGATAATTACACACCTGAAAAAAGGAATACCAAAACCGTTGCTTTAAGTGAGGTGGTGAGCAGCAAAGAAAAAAGGATCACCACCAAAGACACAGAACTGAACCGGGTGCTGGGCGGCGGAATTGTTCCGGGGAGTATTGTGTTGGTTGCCGGTGAGCCGGGCATTGGCAAGAGTACTTTGTTTTTACAGAATGGATTATTGATCGATCAGCTTCGGGTGTTATATATCAGCGGTGAAGAAAGTGAGCAGCAGATAAAAATGCGTGCCGACCGGCTGAAGATCACCAATGAAAATTTTTACCTGCTTACAGAAACCGCTACGCAAACAATTTTCCAGGAGATCAAAAAACTGAAACCGCAACTGGTGATCGTTGATTCGATACAGACATTGCAGTCCAACCTGATCGACTCCTCCGCCGGAAGTGTTTCGCAGATCCGTGAATGTGCTGCCGAATTTCAAAAATTTGCCAAGGAAACCAATACACCGGTGTTCCTGATCGGTCATATCACCAAAGACGGTGCCATTGCCGGACCGAAGATCCTGGAACATATGGTTGATACTGTTTTACAGTTTGAAGGCGACCGGCATTATGCGTACCGGATACTGAGAACGTTGAAGAACCGTTTTGGCAGTACCGCTGAATTAGGCATTTATGAAATGACAGGAGAAGGGATGCGCATCGTATCCAACCCTTCTGAAATCCTGATCGCGCAGAGAGAAGAGCAACTGAGCGGAAGTGCCATTGCTGCTACATTAGAGGGCATGCGGCCTTTGCTGATAGAGGTACAGGCATTGGTAACACAGAGTGTTTATGGAACACCTCAAAGAACCGTCAGCGGGTTTGATCTGCGAAGATTGCAATTGCTGTTAGCGGTGCTGGAAAAACGAGGCGGATTTACTTTCGGGATGAAAGATGTGTTTATCAATATTGCCGGCGGGATAAAAGTGGAAGACCCTTCTATTGACCTTGCGGTGATCTGCGCCTTACTCTCTTCGTATGAAGATGTTCCTTTACCCGCACATGTTTGTTTTGCCGGCGAAGTGGGATTGAACGGGGAGATCCGTGCCGTGAACCGGATAGAACAAAGAATTGCAGAAGCAGAAAAACTGGGTTTTGAAAAGATCATCGTATCGCGTTACAATAAAAAAAGTTTTGACCCGAAAGCGTATAAGATCCAGGTGCTGGCTTTGAGCAGGGTGGATGAAGTGTACCAGCAGTTGTTTTAGGTTGTAAGTAATAAGTTTTAAGTCGTAAGTAATAGTAACACGTATAAACACTTATTACTTACAACTTAAAACTTATTACTCCTATGCGGTTAACACCTCATCTCAGCAATCAGTAACGATGGAAATTTGTGAATGCTTTTCCCCATTAAAAAATACCTCAACCATTTTTCTCATCTCTTCTATCCGCACAACTGCGAAGGATGTGGTTCGGATATTTTGTTTGATGACCAGTTTCTTTGTGCAAGATGTATCCATGCATTACCTGAAACCGGTTTCTTCAGCAGACCCAATAACCCGGTTGAGAAATTATTTTACGGACGAATGTCTATTCAGCATGCGGGGGCTGTTTTTTATTTTACAAAGGATTCTTTACTGCAACATTTATTGGTACAGTTAAAATACAGAAGCAATCAGGAAGCCGGTTATTTTTTAGGAAGGATGATGGGCCATGCTTTATCAAAATCGGAGCGGTTTGCAGATGTGGATATGCTGGTTGCTTTACCACTGAATCCAAAGAAAGAATTCAGACGGGGTTATAACCAGGCAGCCCTGATCTGTGATGGCATCAGCGAGGTATGGAAAAGACCGGTTTGCCGTGATGTGGTAACCCGGACACGGTTCACGGAAACCCAAACCCATCAGAACCGGGTTAGCCGCTGGCAGAACATGGACGGCGTTTTTGCCGTAACAAGGCCCGAAACCCTTGCCAACCGGCATATTCTGCTGATCGATGATGTAATTACAACGGGTGCCACACTGGAAGCCTGTGGAACGGCCCTGCTCCAGATACCCGGCGTTTCTCTCAGTATCGGGGCGGCGGCCTATACTATTTAGTTATGGGATATAGACAAAAGTTAAAAGTGAATGGTGAATAGTTAAAAGTGGGCCTTTACTATTGACTCTTCACTTTAAACTATTCACTCTTTCGTTTCTTCCTCACCCTTTCATCAAGTTTAATGCAACCTTTTCAGAAAATTGTTGTTCTTTAGAGAAAATATTAAACCATGAAATACTTTCTGTCTATTGCCATTATTGCCATGCTGAGTGCTTTCAGTTTACCGGGCGACCCCAGTATCCATACTTTTAAAGTAAAATCCATCGAGGGTAATACCATCGATTTTTCAAAGTTTAAAGGAAAGAAGATACTGGTCGTGAACACTGCTTCCAAATGTGGTTATACCCCACAATATGAGCAACTTGAAAAAGTTTATGAAGAGTACAAAGACAAATTGGTGATCGTAGGTTTTCCTGCCAATAATTTCGGCGCACAGGAACCCGGCACTGATACAGAGATCCAGGAATTCTGTAAAGCCCGTTTTGGCGTTAAATTTCCTTTGGCCAGCAAGATCAGCGTAAAAGGCGATGATACCGCCCCTATTTACAAATGGCTTACCAGCAAAGGTGAGAACGGCGTATTGGATGCTGAGATCAAATGGAATTTCAATAAATTCTTATTGGACGAGAACGGTAAAATGATCGCTTACTTTGACAGTAAAGTGAAACCGGATAGTGAAGAGATTCTGAAATACCTGAAGTAATTCGCGGATTAGCGGATTGCGGATCAGCGGATTTGTTATAGCGAAGGG
>CBHRAM010000005.1:0-33165 GCA_966076165.1 uncultured Chitinophagaceae bacterium | reverse complement strand
CCGGCTTTTCCGTTGTTCTTATTGTTTACGGGTAATGACATAATTACTGAGTTTTACTTTTTAAATCGGATGGTAAGTTAAGTTGATTTTATGTATTTTCAAATATTAGGCTGAAAGCTAAATGCTGAACGCATAACGCTAAACGAAAGATGCGTTCAGCTTTAAGCGTTTAGCGTTATGCGTTCACGTTCAGCGTTTTTTACTACATTTAAACCCACACTCTAACGCTATGCAGGGAAAACAAAAATTAAATCTGTTCAGTTTCACCATGATCGTGGTGGGTTTGGTAATTGGTATGGGCATATTTCGCTCCGCGGCCACCAGTGCTAAAAGCGCGATCGAACCATCTGTGTATTTTACTGCCTGGTTATTGGGTGGCTTCTTTGCCTTATGCGGAGCACTTACCTATGCAGAGATCGGCAGCCGTTACCCGGTTACCGGCGGGTATTATAAAATATTTTCTTACGCTTATCATCCCAGTATTGCATTTGCGATTAACTGTATCATCCTGATCAGTAATGCGGCCAGTTTAAGTGGGGTGGCTTTGATCGGTAGCGGGTACATCACCAAATTGTTTCCGCAGTTTGCCTGGACGGATATTGACAAAGCCCTGATCAGTTGCGGTGCTATTCTTGTCTTTTATTTTATCAACCTCAAAGGCCTGCGCATGAGTTCAAGGGCACAGAATATTTTGATGATCATTAAGATCAGTATGATCATTGTATTGATATTGGCCCTGTTCTTTCCTCATCATGATGTAGCACAAACCGTTGCTGCAGTAACACCCCCGGTGGCAGCGCCTTCCATGAGCTGGATACAAAGCCTGGGTATCAGCCTGATCGCGGTATCCTTTACCTATGGCGGTTACCAGCAGACCATCAATTTTGGCAACGAAGTAAACCAGCCCGCAAAAAATATACCCCGCGGAATATTTATTGGTATTGCGATTATCATAGGCCTCTATCTTTTGGTTAACCTCAGTTATTATACCATTGTTGGTTTTGAAAGCATGAAAGATGAACATGAGATCGCTTATGTATTGATGCACAAAACCTTTGGCAAAACCGGTGCTGATATATTTTCTTTCTTTCTGTTCTTTGGCGTATTGGCGTATGTAAATGCCTTGCTCATGAGTAACCCAAGGGTTATGTACGCGATGGCGGGAGAAGGGGTGCTGCCGAAGGTATTCTCAAAACAAAATCCAAAGAATGAGGTATTAACGGTCTCACTGACCGTGTTTGCGGCCATGTGTTTTATCATCCTGTTCTTTGCACAAACTTTTGAAAAGATCCTCAACTTCACCATCTTCCTCGATTGCTTTGGCATGGTGGCTTCCAGTGCCACTATTTTTGTGCTGCGTAAAAAAACAAAACACCTGGATGGCACGGGGATCTACAAAATGAAATTCTATCCCTACCTGCCCATCATCTTTATGGGTGCCTATCTTTTTGTAGGGATCAGTATTGCCATACAAACACCGGTTACGGCCCTGGTGGGCTTAGCCGTTCTGGCCGCATTTATGCTGATCTATTTCGTGGTTAAAAGAAATAAAGGAGACCAGACTGAAATGCTCCACTAAACCATTTGTCAGCACAGCTGAATTAATCGGAACCTGTGCAAACAAGGGGGCATTCCTGTATGCAAAACCTTGAGGATGGGTTACTTAGCTTGTATTCCGGGAAGCCGGGCTTTCAGCCCGCTACCCTCATTTTTCACCGCCATTCACACCGATAGCCCACCTTTCATAACAGTTTTTTAACGTTTTACTGCGATTCCTTTCCGTCTGTCTAAAATTTAGGCAACTGGGGGGGAAACCGTTATTTTTGTTATATATGAAGAAGTTTTTGACGCTGATCTGCTGTATGATCATAACCCAGGCCTTTTCACAAAGGGCTTCGGATAACTGGGACTTACGCCATTGCATTGAGCGGGCCCTTCAGTATAATATTTCTATTACACAGGCAGATATACAGGCAAGGATCGCTGCTTTACAGGCAAAGCAGGCTAAATACAATCTCTACCCAAGCATTAGCGGAAGTACCTCTACCGGGGTACGATTTGGCCGTTCTATCGACCCTACCACCAATGCTTTTGCCACTTCACAGTTCCTGTATCAGAACTTTGGGGTTACGGCAGGTATGCAGCTGTATAATTATGGCCGTTTAAAGAATACCGAAAAAGTAACCGGGTTTAATGCACAGGCTGCCCTGGCAGATGTAGACAAGGTTAAAAATGATATTTCATTTAATGTGGCTACCTATTACCTGCAGGTATTGGCCGCTAAAGAACAGGTAACCATCAGTGAAGTGCAGATCTCGCAAACACATAACCAGTTTGATATTACCCGAAAAAGGGTAGAAGCCGGTGTTTTACCGGAACTGAACCTTGCAGAAGTAGAGGCTCAACTGGCAGCAGACAGCAGTAACTATTATACTGCGAAAGGAAACTATGAATCCAGTTTGTTAAGCCTGCGTGCTTTGCTGAACCTGGATACTGATGTACTTTTTGGTATTGAAACACCTGCGGTTGACCAGATCCCGGTTGAATCTTTTGCCGATCTGCAACCCGAAGTGGTATATGAAATGGCTATGAGTTACCAGCCCCAGCAAAAAGCAGATGCTTACCGGATACAATCTGCCAAAACCAATATACTTGTTTCCAAAGCACAGATGTATCCAACCATCAGCCTGGGTGGGAACCTCTCTACCAACTTTTCCAATTCATTTAAACAGACCACGGGCGGTTCTTTCCTGGGGTATAGTCCGATAACCGGATCCGAACCGGTTGTTAACCTGAGCAACGTAAACTACTATGTTCAGAACCCAGTATTCAAGATCACGCAGAGCAACCGCAGCTTTGGCCAGTTATGGAATGGATGGGGCAAGCAGATGGATAATAATTTCGGCCAGAATGTTGGTGTAAGTATTAGCATCCCTATTTACAGTAATCACCAGGCACGTACTTCGGTTAAGATTGCCCAATTGAATCTCGAATCTGCCCAGGCACAGAAAAAACAAAGCGATCTTACCCTGCGTCAGAATATCTATACAGCCTATACCAATGCCGTTACAGCTTTACAGAAATTCAATGCAGGAAAACGCACGGTGGAAAGTTCACAGAAAGCGTATGACTTTGCTTCCAAACGTTATGAAGTGGGTTTGTTAAGTTCTCTCGACCTGATCACCAACCAGAACAACCTGTTAAAAGCTAAATTGCAGCAGCTGACCAATCAATATGATTATATATTCAAAATGAAACTGCTTGAATTTTATAAAGGTAAAGGCCTCAAATTATAAACCATCCAAAACCAACCCGCACACAAGCGGAATAAGCAACCAAAGAAAAACTGTCCTATGAATAAGAAATTGATCTGGATCATTGTTGCACTGGTAGTTCTCATCGGCGCATTTATCGGCTTGAAGAAAGCAGGTGTGATCGGTAAGGAAGAAGGCCTGAAAGTGTCTTCAGAAAAAGTAACTACCCGTACCATTACTGAAACAGTGAATGCCAGTGGTAAAGTATATCCTGAGATAGAAGTAAAGATCAGCCCGGATATCAGTGGTGAGATCGTTCAGCTGAATGTGAATGAAGGCGACAGTGTAAAGAAAGGACAGATCCTGGCAAGGATCTATGCAGATATTTATCTTACCCAGCGCGACCAGGTTGTTGCTGGTGTAAACCAGTCCAAAGCACAATTATCCAATTCTTCTGCGAGTATCCTGGGATTAAAAGCGATCCTGGATAATTATAAGAACAGTTTTGAGCGGCAGAAAAAATTATTGGCCGATAAAGTGATCTCCCGTGCAGAATATGAACAGGCAGAACAGAGCTATTTAACTGCACAGGCTAATTATACTGCAGCAAAAGAAGGATTGAAAAGCACCGAAGCCTCTATACAGAGTGCACAGGCACAATTATCAAAAGCAGATAAAGACCTTTCCAGAACCGTTATCACATCTCCTATGGATGGCATGGTAAGTTTGATGAATGTGAAAAAAGGGGAGCGTGTGGCCGGTAACAGCTTTAACGTAGGTACCGAAATGATGCGTGTAGCCGATATGCGCAGTATCGAAGTAAGAGTGGACGTTGGAGAGAATGATATCCCCAAAGTAAAACTGGGTGATACCGCCATCGTGGAAGTAGATGCCTATGGTAGCCGTAAATTCAAAGGGCTGGTGTATAAAATCGCTAACCCCAATACAACCGGAACCGCCTCTGCCGGAACCGATGTTACCAACTATAAAGTGCATATCCGTTTGCTGACGGATAGTTATAAAGACCTGGTAGCTGTTGGAAAAGGTTTCCCTTTCCGCCCGGGTATGACTGCCAGTGCGGATATACAAACCAGAACCCGTCAGAATGTGATCGCTGTTCCATTGAATGCGGTGACCACAAGAGACAAGAAGAATGATAAATCTCCTACCGATAAGAAGGATGATAAAAAACCTGAACAGGCCACAGCAAAATCAACCAGTCTCGACGATGATATTGAAGAAGTGGTATTTGTGCTGCAGAAAGATAACAAAGTGAAGAAAGTAAAAGTGAAAACGGCAATCCAGGACCTGAATTATATCGAGATCGTTGAGGGATTAAAAGGTGGTGAAGAAGTGATCACCGGTCCTTATACCATCGTAAGTAAAACATTAAAAGACGGTACTTTGGTAACGGTTGTTGCCAAAGACAAACTCTTTGATGAAAAGAAACCGGGTAATTAATCTGAACCGGATACATAATGGCAAACGGCAGGTATATCCTGCCGTTTGTTTTTTAAAGGAATCCCCTTTCGTATCTTTGTCATAACTACAAAAGGATAACGATGCAGTTTGGAATAATCGGTAGCGGAAGCTGGGCCACGGCGCTGGCAAAGATTCTCACAGACAATGGCAACACCATTCACTGGTGGGTGCGTAATGAGGAAACGGTGCGGTACATGGGCAAACGCAGGCATAACCCGCATTATCTCCATAGTGCATACTTTGACCTTGATCAGTTAAAACTCAGTACAGATATTAAAGAAGTTGTCTCTCTCTCGGATGCATTGGTGATTGCCGTGCCATCAGCCTATGTAGAAGACGCGCTGAAACAATTGCCAAAAGATTCATTAAAGGGTAAGAAAATTATTTCTGCTGTAAAAGGTATCCTTCCTTCCTCCAATCAATTATTGAACGAATACCTCGAATCTGATTTCGGGTTGGCTATCGAAGATTATTTTACGGTATTGGGCCCTTGCCATGCAGAAGAAGTGGCTGCAGAAAAATTATCCTATCTCACATTTTCCGGTGTGGATGAAACAATGGCAGCCAGTATTGCTGCGCATTTCAAAACAGAGTACCTGAATACACTGGTTAATCATGATGTATGGGGCGTGCAATATGCGGCGGTATTAAAAAACATTTATGCGTTGGGGGCGGGTATCGCCCATGGCCTGGAATATGGTGATAATTTTCTCAGTGTGTACATTGCCAACAGTGCCAATGAAATGGTGGGTTTTTTGAGAAAACTCAGTGAAGATGCACACAAAGAATCTCCCAATTATGCGTCTTCTGTTTACCTGGGAGACCTGCTGGTTACCTGCTATTCACTCTATAGCCGTAACCGAACTTTCGGAAATATGATCGGCAAGGGTTACTCCGTTAAATCGGCCCAGCTTGAACTGAATATGGTGGCCGAGGGCTATAATGCCAGCAAGTGTATCCATACACTAAATGCAGAAGTTAAAGCGGAAATGCCCATAGCCACCACTATTTTTGAAATACTGTGGCAAAACCTGCCTGCAGCAGCAGAATTTAAGAAAATAGAAACATTCCTTGTATAGAAAACGGTGTAACTTTAGATATGCCATTCTCATTCACCTTATTAAGCCCTGATGTTATGCTGATCATGATCACCGCCATCATTGCTGTTCTATTGATGCGCCGGATCTTCAGGCATCATAACAGTCATTAGGCATACAGCTATTCTCCTGTAAACAGGTCAGCGGCAATGCCGTCTGCTAAAAATTTTCCTTCTGCAGTAAGTTGTAAATAATCATCCTTACAAATAATATAATGATGGGCTAGATGTTTTTGTGCCGATTGAATGAGCGCCAGCATTTTCTCCTCACCCCATTTGTCACTCACCGTTTTCAACGAAATGCCTTCGATGGTCCTTAAACGTGTCATGATATACTCATTCAACTGCTGGGCTGGTGTAAGCTGTTCTTCTTCGAAAGGCAGTTCATCCGCTTCCAGTGCTTTCAGGTATAAAGCATTGTTCGAAATATTCCACTGCCGGCTCCTGCCATTGAATGAATGGGCAGAAGGCCCGAGGCCGAGATAAGCCTTCCCTTCCCAGTAACTGCTGTTGTGACGACTTCTGAAACCCGGCAAAGCGAAATTGGAGATCTCATAGTGCTCAAAACCGGCTTCTTCCAGCCATTGGGTAAGCAATGAAAAATGCCTGGCCTGTTTATCCGTATCCACATCTGCCAATTGTTTTGTTTCGATTAGTTTTGCCAATGCGGTTCTGGGCTCAACGGTTAAGGCATAACAGGATAGATGCGGGATCTTCAGCGATAAAGCTGTGCGTACATTCGCTTCCCATTTTTCATCAGATAAAGAAGGTGTTCCATAGATCAGGTCAACCGAGATATTGTGGATACCGGCTTTTTGTGCCAATAGAATACAGTTCCTTGCCTGGTCTGCGGTATGTGCCCGGTTCATCCATTGCAGGTCCTCTTCAAAAAAAGACTGGATGCCGATACTTAAACGGTTAATGCCGGCTTCTTTCCACACTGCTAGACTTTCTTCTGTAATATCATCGGGATTGGCTTCTAAAGTTATTTCAACATCAGCATCTACAGCGAATAATGAATATAACCACTCAATTGTACTTCGTACTTCTTCCTTCGTAAGCAAAGAAGGGGTTCCTCCTCCAAAATAGATCGTTTCAATTTTTTCAGAAAGATAGCCTGTGCACATCTCCGCTTCCTTCCTGATCGCTACCATCATCTCCGGTAGCTTTTGCTTTGAGGTAGAGAAATGAAAATTGCAGTAATGACAGGCTTTCCTGCAAAACGGGATATGTATATAAATACCAGCCATGAAGGGTTTGTTGAATCAACGCAAAACTAACCTTTTGCCCCCAGCTAAGTCCGGACGATTGCGGCCATGAATGACCCATAACAGGAGGATAGGTTTTACAGGCATCTCTCAACTTTCACAAACAGAATCACCCAATAAAAAACAAGAAACACATTTAATGCTCCTGCCTCCATATTTTTGCCACAAATCACCGGTTTGAAGCGTTCTCTTCTGATATACCTGTTTATTGTTTTTGCTGCAACTGTTTTTGGCCAGACGGACTCAACCAACCTGCCCGAATCTACAGGAAGGGCACAGGTGAAGCCGCCGGTAAAACAAAAACCGAATGACAGCAGTATCCGGTTGGCTATACTGGATTCAGCTGCTTCAAAAGACACATTGTTGTCTGCAGGCAAACTTCGCGACAGCCTTCTGGCCGATTCCATCCGCAAAGCATCCATCAAAGCAGCACCCGTGGTTGTGTACGATACATCCACCTACCGTAAATATGAGGTACATCCGTATCTGCCTTTTAACAGGACCCCGATTTACATGATCATCAATTACCGGAAGGAGGTTTCAAAAGATGATCTTTTCTATCTGTTGGTAGGGGTGGTCTTCTTACTGGCATTTATCCGGGTAAGTTTCTCAAAATATTTCAGGAACCTCTTCCTCCTGTTCTTTCAAACCTCTTTACGCCAGAAACAAACCCGCGACCAACTTTTGCAGGATAACCTGGCGTCGCTCCTTACCAACCTGCTGTTTATTGTAAGTGCCGGTTTATACATCACGTTGCTTATTCAATACAAGCACTGGATCCAGGCGCCTTTCTGGTGGCTGGCAGCCGGGTCGGCCGGGGTATTGCTCTTAACCTATCTGGTTAAATATCTGTTTCTCCTGTTTTCCGGATGGGTATTCAATACCAGGGAAGCCGCAGGGTCCTATGTTTTTGTGGTATTCCTCGTAAACAAAGTATTGGGGGTGATGCTGATCCCGTTTTTACTGGTGCTGGCTTTTTCGGATACCCTCGTCATTGAAGTTTCAACTACGATCTGTGCCGGGCTGGTCGGGATCCTGTTGTTATACCGCTACTGGGTATCGTATACAGCCGTTCGGAATAAACTGAAAGTAAACCCATTGCATTTTTTCCTATACCTTTGCGCAGTCGAATTGCTTCCGCTGATATTGATTTATAAAGTACTGATCAATTATTTAGACGGGAGTTTTTAATTTTGTACCATCATAGAACCGCAGTATGCTAAAGAACGGGTCAAAAAATTCAGTTACTGCCAAGGCGGCAAGAAGAATTCTGATTTCCCAACCCAGGCCGGAGAGCGAAAAATCCCCATATTTTGACCTCGAGCGGAAGTACAATGTAGAGTTGGTTTTTCATCCCTTTATCAAGCTGGAAGGCATTCCTGCCAGGGAATTCCGCAAACAGAAGATCGATATCATGTATTACACTGCGGTGATGTTCACCAGCCGTAATGCCATCGATCATTTCTTCCGGATGTGTGAAGAAATGAAAGTGACCATCGGGCAGGATACCAAGTATTTCTGCATCACAGAAGCCGTTGCCCTCTATCTCCAGAAATTTATTCTCTACCGCAAACGAAAAGTGTTCTATGGTGCCGACGGTACCAATAAGAGCATGTTTGATGTGATCAATAAACACAAGGAGAACGAAAAATTCCTTTATGTGTGCAGTGAGAACCAGCAGGATAATGAGATCGTGAACTGGCTCAAGACCAATAAATGTGAGTACCAGTTAGGGTTCATGTACCGCAGCATCAGCAACGATATCAAAGAAGCACTGGGTGGTAAAGACTATGAAGTGATCTGCTTTTTCACCCCCAGCGGCGTAAAAAGCCTTTTTGATAATTGCCCCGGTTTTAAACAGAATGATACTGTGATCGGTGCTTTTGGAAGTAATACGGCCAAAGCGGTAGAAGATGCGGGATTAAAGCTCGAGATCAAAGTTCCCTCTCCGCAAAAACCAAGTATGGTGGCAGCGCTGGATCAATTCCTCTGCAGCTCACTCGTTAGCAAAAAATAATTTCGCAACCCGAAAGATAAAATCGGAAGCCCCTTTAACGAGGGGCTTTTTATTTCGTAATATAGCCGCGGCGCAGCTGATGCTGTTGGTCTTATGACCAACAACCCAACACAGATCACATGACAAACAAACATACCAACCATCTCATCAACGAAACCAGTCCCTACTTACTTCAACATGCCCATAACCCGGTAAACTGGTATCCATGGGGGGAGGAAGCTTTGCAGAAAGCAAGGGCAGAAGACAAACCGATCCTGGTAAGTATCGGGTATGCAGCCTGCCACTGGTGTCATGTAATGGAGAGAGAAAGTTTTGAAGATGCATCAACGGCAGCTTTGATGAACGAATATTTCATTAACATAAAAATTGACCGTGAAGAACGGCCCGATCTGGATCATATTTATATGGACGCCGTGCAGGCAATGACCGGCAGCGGCGGATGGCCGCTCAATGTATTCTTAACACCCGATACCAAACCTTTTTATGGGGGAACCTACTTCCCGCCCCAAAGAGCTTATAACCGCGCCAGCTGGAAAGAGATCCTGGAAGGTGTTTATAAAGGGTACACAGAAAAAAGAGAAGAGATCCTGGCACAGGCAGAAAACCTGACCAATCATCTCTTTAGTTCCAATAGTTTTGGGATCCAGAAAAAAGGAACGGCAGAAGAACTGTTTTCTGCCAATCAATTACAAACCATCGCCGTTAACCTGTTGGCGAATGCAGATACGGAATGGGGTGGGTTTGGCAAAGCACCCAAATTTCCGCAAACCTTTTCCATCCAATACCTGCTCAGGCATTATCATTTCACCCAACGGGAAGCTTCTTTGAAACAGGCATTACTGAGTCTGGATAAAATGATCGATGGGGGGATCTATGACCAGTTAGGTGGCGGTTTTGCACGGTACAGCACAGATAACGAATGGCTCGCACCGCATTTTGAAAAGATGTTATACGATAATGCTTTATTGGTTAGCGTACTATCCGAAGCCTATCAACTCAATGCCGATCCGCGTTATGCGGCCACTATCCGCCAAACCCTTGATTTTATTGAGCGCGAAATGCTCAGTGCAGAAGGCGGGTTCTACAGTGCATTGGATGCTGACAGTGAAGGGGTGGAAGGAAAATTCTATACCTGGAGCAAAACAGAGGTCGAAGACCTGCTCGGCACAAATGCTGCCCTGTTTTGTGCATTTTATGATATCAAAGAAAAAGGGAATTGGGAGCATACCAATATCCTTCGCATCCTGAAACCTGCAGAACCCTTTGCTGTTGAAAACGGGATCCCGGTTAAGGAACTGGAAGAAAAACTGGCTCAATGCAGGCAAATACTCCTCAATGAGCGGGCCAAAAGGATCCGTCCGCAACTGGATGATAAGATCTTACTGGGCTGGAACGCCCTACAGAATACGGCTTACTCCAAGGCTTATGCTGCGTTGGGCGAGGAGAGGTTCCGGCAGATGGCCATCCGTAACATGCAGTTCCTGGAAGACAGGCTTTCCGGCAGTACCGAACACTGGCAGCACACGTACAAGAACGGCCAGGCCCGGATCGATGCGTTTTTAGATGATTATGCCTACCTCATCCAGGCGTATATCCATTTGCAGGAAATCACCGGAAACGCTGATTATCTCCTCAAAGCCAAAGGCCTTACCGAATGGGTGATCGAAAACTTCGAAGAAGTGGATACCGGCTTCTTCTTTTACACCCACCGCCACCAAAAAGACGTGATCGTAAGAAAAAAAGAGGTGTACGACGGTGCCGTACCCAGCGGAAATGCCATTATGGCCCAAAACCTGCTCTACCTCTCCATTGTTTTTGATCAGAAAGAATGGGGACAGAGATGCCGGTCCCTGCTCAGCTCATTAGGCAAAGCCATTACCCAATATCCCGGCTCTTTTGGGGTATGGGCCATGGCCATACAATCGGTTACCCAGGGAATCTGGGAAATCGCCATAATCGGGCAGCAGGCAAAGGAATTTTTGTGTCCTGTAATGCAGAAGTTCGTACCGAATAAAATTATACAGGCCAAGGAAACTAAATCTGATCTTTTTCCGTTATTAGCAGGAAAGGATGGGGTGGCGGGATGTAGTGCAACGTTCTATCTATGTAGGGATTATACGTGCAAAAAACCTTTTTTAACGGTAAATGAGCTTTTAGCAAATATGTAACAAAGAAATGCATTAATTTGCCTAGATGACAGTGGCTTACCCGCCTCCTTTTCTAAGATTTAAACTATTTGTCTACTGACTTTATTTTTTACCCAACGGATCAAAATTTATTGGTAAGAAAAACGCAAAATCGGTCAAACTGCCGATTGAAAACTTATATTTGTCACTGTCATAAATCAGTTTCATACAATGAGAGGTTATCTGAGTAACATTATCTTGGTCGCTTTTTGTCTAAGCCTGGGCTCCTGCTTTCTGAAAAAGAACGCCAAGTCTAAGGGATTGCCTGATGACGGGCAGTTACATGGCGTTGCCCCCACGGCCAATAAAAGCATGAATCCCCCGCGTAACATGGTCTATATTCCGCCAGGAACCTTTCATATGGGCCCTAGTGACGAGGATATCAGTTACAATTATACTACCCGTAACCGCCAGGTTTCCATTCCGGGATTCTGGATGGATGCAACGGAGATCACCAACGACGACTATCGCCAGTTTGTGAACTGGACAAGAGATTCACTGGCTTTTAAGATCCTGTTTGGTCAGGGTATCAATAAAACCGATGATACCATGGCGGTTGACTGGAAGAAAGTGGCTACTATTAAGTGGGACAGGAACACGATCGAAAAAATGAACGAGTTGAACCTGGCTCCGGATAACCGGATCTATGGCAAACCCGAGATCGATCCTGATAAATTGATCTATCGTATTGAATATTTTGACCTTGCGGCAGCTGCCAAAAGGGAGAATGCAGGTATGCCCAGAAGCAATTTTATCCGCAAAGGCGACCAGAAAGTATATCCTGATACATTGGTTTGGATGAGGGATTTCTCTTATTCCTACAATGAACCCATGACCAAAAAATATTTCGGACACCCTGCTTATGGCAAATACCCGGTTGTGGGTGTAAACTGGAAACAGGCCGTAGCTTTTTGTCATTGGAGAACCCATATCCAGAATTCTTTCCTTGAAAGAAAGAAAATGGCGGTTGACGGTGATTACCGTTTACCAAGCGAAGCTGAATGGGAATATGCTGCCCGTGGCGGTCTTACCAATTCGATGTTCCCCTGGGGAAGCCCTTACCTGAGAAACAAAAAGGGTTGCTTACTGGCTAACTTTAAACCCGGCCGTGGTAATTATGCGGAAGATGGGGGTTTTTATACCGTACCGGCAAATGCCTACTGGCCTAACCAATATGGACTGTTTAATATGGCAGGAAACGTAGCTGAGTGGACCGGTTCTTATTTCTACGAAGGAGCTTACAACTTCATGGCAGATATGAGCCCGGATATCAGGTATGAAGCCAAAGATTCAGACAGGCCAAGGGAAAAAAGGAAAGTGGTAAGGGGCGGAAGCTGGAAAGACATTTCTTATTACCTGCAGGTAAGTACACGCAATTACGAATACCAGGATACGGCAAAATCATATATCGGGTTCCGTTGTGTGATTGACCTTGCTCCGAAAATGAAAAAATAATTCAATCAACTTTTATTCAGAAAGAAAACCGGTAACGATTCTGTGATAAGAACGGATTATCGGCTATAAGATTTAAAACCTATAAAAAACGATAGAAAATGGCAGCTGCAATTCCCCCTAAAGTCTCCAAATGGTTTGATGTATTTGTATCTATAGCTGCTGCGGTGGTTATCTTCGGTGCATTACAGAAATTATTGCATACTTCTATAGCGGATACGATGTTGAAGATCGGTTTGACAGTAGAAGCGATTATCTTTTTGGGCTATGGTATCTTATACCTGATCTACCCCGCAATCGACGATCATGAAGTGCATATGCCCGGTGGTGCGAAAGTAGATACCGGTAACCCGGCTTTAAAAACACTGGAAGGAATGCTGCAGGATGCCAATATCACTCCGGGTAACCTTACCAAACTGGGTGAGAGTTTCCAGAAATTAAATTCAACTGTACAAAATATCGGTGAAGTGGGCGATGTGGTAAAATCTACCACTGATTTCTCCAGCAAAACCAAAGAAGCGACCATCGCATTAACCAGTATCAAAGATGCGGCCAATAATGCTTCTCATTCACTCGCAGGTTTTCATGGTGCTTCTGAAAGTTCCAAACAGTTTCATGAGCAGATGCAGTCTCTGAATAAAAACCTGGCTTCCCTGAATACGATCTACGAACTGGAATTACAGGAAGGCAATAATCACCTGAAAGCATTGAACCAGTTCTATGGTAAACTGTCACAGGCTTCAACCGCTATGGCCAGCACCGCAGATGATGCGCTGAAGGCAAAAGAACAGATTGCCGCCTTAGCCAATAATTTAGGTAAGCTGAACCAGTTATACGGCAATATGCTTACTGCCATGCAGGGAAGATAATTTGTGTACGAGGAAGAAATCAAATTGAAAACCGATCTATCAAAATAAGTAAGAATGTCATTACCTAAGGAGCCGCGGCAGAAGATGATCAACATCATGTACCTGGTGCTTACCGCACTGCTGGCACTGAATGTATCATCTGAGATCCTGAACGCGTTCAAAACTGTAGACCGTAGTTTGGCCACAGCGAGCGGAATTGCTGAGCAGAAGAATTCGGACATCTTCAAATCTTTTCAAAAGAAAATAGAAGACCCAAAAACAAAAGAGAAAGCCGAGATCTGGTTGCCAAAGGCACAGAAAGCAAAAGCCCTGGCAGATGAAGTGTATAATTATATCGATGCCTTAAAAGCGGAACTGAAAAAAGAATCGGACCTGAAAATGAAGGATGGCAAAGAAGATTTCAGGGAAGATGATCTGGATGCAGGAACCCGCTTACTCGTAGAATCTGCTCCATCCGGAAAAGGCAAAGGAAAAGAACTCTTTAATAAACTGAAAAATTTCCGCGACCAGTTATTAGCGATCGATGAAACACTGGCCAAAGAAATAGGCCCTACACTGCCACTTGATCTTCATATTCCTAAAACCAATACGGATCCAAAAGACGAAAAAGGAAAAGAAGACTGGGCCTATGGATACTTTCATATGACACCAACGGTTGCGGGATTGACCATGTTGAGCAAGTTCCAGAACGATATCCGTAACAGTGAAGCACAGGCCGTTGAATATTGTCACAAAGAAATTGGAGAAGTTGAGATCATCTATGATGCCTTCCAGGCTTTTGCACAGTCAAGCACACAATATGCCATGCCTGGCGAACAATTGGTGATTACAGCCGGTATCGGCGCTTTTAGTAAAGCTGCAAAACCAACCGTATCTATCGATGGTGCTGTAGTGCCTTTGAAAGAAGATGGTTCTGCAGAATATAAAATGAATGTAAGTAACCCGGGAACCTACGCTAAGAAAGTGAAGATCTCTTTCTTAAAACCGGATGGTACGACCTCAACGGTTGAGAAAGAAGTGAAATATACTGTTGGTGTTCCTTCAGGATTAGTCGTATCAACCGATAAAACAAGGGTATTCTATCAGGGGCTTGATAATCCATTAAGTATCACCGGAGGAGGAGGAGATGAGAAAGTGAGTGTAAATGTTGAAGGTAATGGTGTGAGTTCTTCAAAAGCCGGTCCGGGTCAATACATCGTAAAATGTGCCAATACGGGATCTGCTGTTGTTACTGCAACGGATGGTAAGAACAATCAGAAAATAACGATCCCTATTAAAAAAGTGCCAGACCCGAAAGCTGTAGTTGGCGGCAAATATGGAGGCCTGTTGGGAGCCAATGTATTCAGAGTTCAAAAGGGAGTAGCTGCAGAGTTGAAAGATTTCGTTTTTGAAGGGGTTAAGTTTGATGTATTGTCTTTCACGATATACTGTACAGGTAAAGGTTTCGAAGATAACCCCGGTATTGCAGAGGTTACAGGGCCTTATTTCAATGCAGAAGCACAGGCATTGCTCAAAAAGTGTCAGCCTGGTACAACGGTTGTTATCGATGAGATTAAAGTAATAGGCCCGGGTGGAACCAGGGTATTGGATCAAAATATTTCATTTACTCTTCAATAAATAAGTGTATGAAAAAAGTTTTTTTAAGTGGATGTATATTGGTGTTTGCGTTTTCTGCAATGAATGCAGTGGCTCAGACATCGGGATACCGTACTAAAACAACGGCTGCCAAACCTGCGGCTAAGGATACAACCAAGCCTAAGCCTGTCGTACCGAATAATAATTCAAGAGGAATTGTTACCAATCCGGCTGTACCGCCTGTTACGACTTCTAATGCCAGTGGTAATGTGACCTTTAAATACGATACAACCAATCCGGGTGGTTTTGATGCCAAGCCTGAGATCGCATTACGTAATAATTTTGCGGTGGACAGGAGCCAGGTAAAAGACCGTAAACCTTTAGAATACGAGAACCTGCGTGATGATGATAATTTATGGAGTGAATTTATCTGGAGAGAAATTGATGCCAGGGAAAAATTCAATCAATCGTTCATGTATCCCGGTAAAGATGATAATGGCGATCAACGCTTTTTCTCCATCATGCTGAATGCGATCAAGAACGATAGTGTAACCGCATTCTCTCCTGATAACGATAGATTCACTATTCCGTTAACCACTGACAAGGTACTCAGCTTAACCGCCGGAACAAATGATACCGTTGACGTAGCCGACCCTGTTACGGGCGCTATTGAGAAAACGATCACCAAAAAACCTTCATTTACTTCTGATTCTGTATATACTTTCCGCATCAAGGAGCAGATGATCTTTGATAAAGAAGCGAGCCGGTTATTTACAAGGATCATTGGTATTGCCCCTATTGCCAAGCAGGTGATCGGTGGTAAATCTGTGCCCCGTATCTTATTCTGGATCTATTATCCTGACCTGCGTAAAACACTGGCTAAACAGGATGTGTACAATCCGAAAAACTTCTCAAGTCGTATGACATGGGAGGAACTGTTTGAAAGCCGTTTCTTCAGCAGCTATATCGTTAAATCAAGCGCCAATAACCCAAGTGATAAATTCCTGAATGCGATCATTAAGGATCCTTTATTCCGTTTATTGGAAGGAGAAAATATTAAAACCCGCATTTTTAACTACGAGCAGGATCTCTGGCAGTATTAAAAACAAATTAAAATATAGGTGTAATACCGGAAAAAGAGGCCAAAAGGCCTCTTTTTCTATAAAATAACTACAAGGATCAGGAATTTATTTACACGAATAATTGGATAATCCATTCGAAACCGTAAATTTGTTACGGTTTTTCATAGGATATTGGATTTTAAAACGGGGCTGGATTTTTATCCTGGCCCCTTTTTATTTTCAGGAAGAAGCCTTCTTAAAATAATCCAGTAATAACCTTGCTTTTGCAGCACCCACCAGTTTGGTCAATTCCTCTTCGGGTACTTCTTTGATCCTTCTTACAGATTTGTATTCTTTCAGTAAACGTTGGGCAGTTTGCTCTCCAATACCGCTGATCTCCTCCAACTCATTTTTAAACGTTCCTTTTGATCTTTTATTGCGATGGAAGGTAATTCCGTAACGGTGCACTTCATCGCGGATGCGGCGCACCAGTTTAAGGCTATCGCTGTCCCAGGGTAATTTGATCGATTCTGAATCGCCCGGAAAGAACAACTCTTCCTCATTCTTTGCCAGCCCGGTTACGGTCATCCTGCCCACCAACCCCAGTTCGCGTATACTTTCCATAGCAGCCCCTAACTGGCCCTTGCCGCCATCAATGATCACCAACTTAGGCAAAGGGGCATCCTCTGCCAGCAGGCGTTTATAGCGACGGTACACCACTTCCTTCATGGTGGCAAAATCATTGATGCCTTCCACTGTTTTTACATTGAAATGCCTGTAATCATTTTTACTGGGCATCCCGTCTTTAAAACAAACCATGGCAGACACGGGATAAGCACCCTGAAAATTGGAATTATCAAAGCATTCGATATGGTCGGGTACTTCGGGTAACTGTAAGGCCGACTGTAATTCATACAGTACTTTTTTCTTTTCCATATCCGTCTTGCCTTCCAGATGCAGGATCTTTTTCTTTTTCAGTTCTTCCTTGAAATAAGAAACATTCTTGATAGAAAGGTCCAGCAATTTTTTCTTGTCGCCGGCCTTGGGTATGGTAATGGTGATGCTTTCATCGGGATACTCAATGGCAAAGGGAACGATGATCTCATTGGCGAGGCTGTTAAAAGAAGTTCGCAGGTTAAGGATGGCAAAACTCAAAACCTCTTCTTCACTTTCTTCCAGTTTGGTTTCCAAGGGAACGGTATGGGTTTGTACAATGGTGCCGTTCTGAACCATCAGGTAATTCACATAGGCTTTATCATCATCCTTCAAAATAGAGAATACATCAATATTGGATAAATGACTGCTTACGATCACTGATTTTGCGCGATAGCTTTCGAGATGTTCTATTTTTTTCCGGGTCTCATCGGCTTTCTCAAAAGCAAGGTTCTGCGCCTGTTGCTGCATATCTGCCTTAAAATGGTTGATCACAGAACCAAGGTTACCCTTTAAAATATTACGCAGTTGCTGCAGGCCTTCATCATAATCTTCCCTGGTTTGTAAACCTTCACAGGGTCCTTTACAGTTGCCTAAATGGTATTCAAGACATACTTTGAATTTTCCTTTCTGGATATTGGCATCTGAGAGATTAAGCTTACAGGTTCTTAAGGGAACATATTGTTTGATAAAACTGATCAGGTCGCGCACCTTACCCGCGGAGGTAAATGGCCCGAGGTATTCAGAGCCATCGTTGATCTTTTTTCTGGTAAGAAAAATTCTGGGAAAAGGCTCTTTCTTGATCACGATATAAGGATAGGTCTTATCATCCTTGAGGTTGATATTGTACCGTGGCTGGTATTCCTTGATAAGTGAATTCTCCAGTAAGAAAGCATCCTGTTCAGAATCCACGATCGTGAATTCGATCCGGCGGATCCGCTGAACCAGCTCATGAGTCTTATAGGTGGTAAATGTTTTTGAAAAATACGAGCCCACCCTTTTTCTTAATTCCTTGGCCTTACCTACATATAATAATTTCCCATCCGCATCATAATATTTATAAATGCCGGGCTGGTGAGGAATGGTATGTGCGATCTGTTGAAATTCTTTGGCCGTCATACTAAGGCTTATCGTTCCAGTTGATTGTATTTAATTCTGTTCTCTGATAACCGCTTTTTGTTGTGTAAGAGCGGTTCACCTGGAAACTTTTGTCTGTCTTCCAGCTGCATTGCTCAGTGATCGTTGTATCACCATGATTGTACACTGATTTGATCAGGATCCTTTTTACCTGGCTGGTTTCCTGCTCAAGCAGTACATCTATGTTCTGGATAACGGCTTCTCCATCCAGCGGCGAATAGTTCAGGGTGATGCTGCCGGTGCTCAGGTCATTAAAAACAGATTCTTTATAGCCAGCGGCTTTCTCGGGAACAGAAATATCCTTTTCAAGAAACAGGGCCGCCCATTGACTGAATGCCTCTTTGGATAGTGCCACAGAATCTCTTTTGCCATCCACGATACTGATCTTGTAAATAGAAAAATTACGCAGGTCCACATACTGGATCTGCGACTTGAAAAAAGAAGTGGTGGCAAAGAATTTAGCCGTATCAGAAAGGGTGCTTGCCTTCCCGTTCTTAGCATTCCGTGATTGGCAGCCAAACAGAATGATCAGGGAGAGAAGAGATGCCGCCGTAATTTGTTTCATCGTACAAAATTATTCAATCAGGTTCAAATAGAAAGCCGCTGAAAGGTTAATTCAGCGGCTTTCTAACTATGTATCGGCGTAATTATTTGATCTGGCGGGTGAATCCTAAACGAATTCCATAATCCAGCAGGTATTCTTTAATAGGGTATACGTTCGAATAAGTAGGCAGGTGCTGGTAGCGTAACTGCGGCCCTAACTGCCAGGTAGTGGTTCCTGCTTTATAGGTAATATTCAATCCCAAACTGCTATTGATATTCCATTTACGGATAAAATCATTGCCATCTCCATAATGCTTATAGTCGGTAGACATCAGGTAGGTATTGTTGTTCAGCGTCATCGTTGGCTGAACGGAAGCTTCAGTGCTGATGCCCAGGTGTTTGCCCTGGATCATATCCCATTGAATGCCGAGGGGAACAGATACCTGGTAAACCTTATTATCCAGTTGTGTCTGTTTATAGCCGGCATTGTTATTATACGGCGTATAGAAATTGATGGTTTCAATACCACGGTAATTAATCAGTGAAAGAGATGCGATATCATTTGTGGTAGACTGGTAAGTTTCAATATAATACTGTCTTACATTCAGCTGAACCCCTGTTTTGAATTTAAGACGGCTGCTCATATTGTAAAGAACGGCAAACCCTACTTCCAGTCCCATAGCCGGTTTATGCCTTACAACATTATTGATGTCTGAAGTATAGTTAGCACTCAGCGGTACATTTTGTGTGGAAGCGGCAGCCGCTGCTGCAGGCTGGATAATTTCCTTTACTTTCTGATCGGATAATTTCCGGTAGCTGGTGGAAGGTGTGATATAGAACTGGAAACCGATCCTGGAATTTCTTTTAGCAGGGCTCATAGTAACAACAGGTGTGAAATCCTTCAGGAAATCGTCTGCTGTTCCATGGGCTTCTGATTTGTTTACAGCAGGTGTGGTATGTGTATTTTCTGCAGATTCTGAGGCGGCGTATAAGATATTATCATCCTGCTCAACCGGCTCAGAAGCGATGACGGCATTCTGGATCTCAGGTTGGGTTGCTAAAGGCAATTCTTTTGCAAGGATCTTTTCTGTGATGGCCTGTTTGTTAAGTGCGGGCTCTGTTCTCACAACGGTTACAGCATGCTCACGGGTAGTACTGTTGAGAATAGCTGTTTCCTGATCAGGATTTAATTCGGTTAAACCGGCAAAAGTTTCTGCCGTGATCGTTTCAGGTGCGATCTGCTGCAGGTAATCGTTCTCTGCATTTACCGGTACGGCAGGGGCCGTGATTCCGCTACGGAAAACTTTAGCAGTAGCAGGTTTTACAACCGATGCAATTACTGCGGGCTGTGCTACACGTTTATCAGGATGGTTGATGAGTAAAGTAGAGATCGTTAATGCGGTAATAATGAAAAGTGAAATGAATGTGAGTGCGGGCCAGGCTGTATAACCATGAACTTCCGTACGGATATTCTTCCAGATATGGTCGGAAGGATACATCCGGTGCTGTTTTACCTCGTCCTGTAAAAACTGCTCGAAGTCGTCTTGGTAAAAATTATTATCCATATACAAACACAATCAAAACACTACGTAACACTACTTATTTTTTAATGCGGCCAGCCAGTTGAATTCTTCTCTTGGCTTTTCGATGATCTTTTTCCTGATCAGTATGGCTTCCAGCATGGCTTTAGACCGGGTGTACTGGCTTCGGCTCGTACTCTCTTCAATATCCAGCATCTCACCGATCTCCTTATGGCTGTACCCTTCCAATGCATACAGGTTCAAAACCGTCCGGTAGCCTAAGGGCAATAACCGGATACATTCAATGATCTGCCTTGCCTGCATGATAGAAGGAACTGTTTCCTCCTTCACCTGAATATAATTGGCGTAAGCGAGATCCACACTTTCGCTGAACTTCTTATGCTTCTTTAAAAAATTGATACAGGTATGTACAATGATCCTCCGTATCCATCCTTCAAAAGCACCTTTGTTCTGAAACGTATGTATCTGGGTAAATACTTTTATAAATCCTTCCTGTAACATATCTTCCGCATCTTCACGGCTTTGCCCGAAGCGGTAGCAAACGCTTAGCATTTTGGGGCTATACCGGTTGTATAGTTCACGCTGTGCCGCTGCGTCGTTATGTAAACAGCCTGTAATGATGGCTTGTTCCGTCATGAAGGGGAATGTTTACCCTAAATATAGGACATTTTAAGTGTTCGAATGCTGCATTCTCTGATTAAAAAACGCTTCTGGAAAGGCCCAAAACCGGATTTTTAAGATAATTTGTCCCAAATCAAACCTTTTCAGGCAACAATCGTCAAAAAGACCGTGTCATTAGAAAACCTTGCAATAAACTTATTATGGATAGCCCTGCCCGTTTAGAATCCAATACTTCCACTGCTTTGGGGGAAGTGGTGGCCGGATCTCCGGCGCCACCTCCTAATGGCGGCCTAACCGCCTATAGTGGTGCATGGACAGAAAATGAAGTGACGCATCTCCTGAAACGGACCATGTTCGGCGCCAGAAAAGCGGATATTGATTATTTTAAGACAAAGAGTTTTCAGCAATCTGTGGATGAGATCCTGAATCCCGTTGCCCCTCTTCCCGATCCTCCTGTAAAAGAATATACACCCGCCGCCAATGCGCTGGTACCCGACACCAATATTGCTTTGGGTGCGAGTTGGGTACTGGATCCCAATACAGACGGAACCATCAACTTCCAGCGAAGACAATCTTTTAAGAAATGGTGGATGGGGGTGATGATCAACCAGGACAGGAGTATCCGCGAAAAGATGACACTCTTCTGGCATAACCATTTTTCAACGGAAACAGAAACAATTGGTAATGCACAGCTGGTATATAAGCACCACCTGTTATTACGCACCTATGCCCTGGGAAATTTTAAAGCATTGACCAAAGCGGTAACCATTGATCCGGGTATGTTGATATACCTGAACGGGGAAAGAAATACCAATAAAGCACCCGATGAGAATTATGGACGCGAGTTGCAGGAATTATTCTGTTGCGGTAAAGGGCCCGATTCAAAATATACAGAAGATGATGTGAAAGCAGCAGCCCAGGTATTAACGGGCTGGAAGAATGATGTACCCAACCTGATCGCTGTTTTTGATCCCAACAGGCACCTCACTACCAATAAACAGTTCTCTGCATTTTATAAGAATACGGTGATACAGGGGCAATCCGGCCCGGGCGCAGGCGATACAGAAATTGATGCCATGCTGGATATGATCTTTGCTACACAGGAAGTGGCAAAATACCTGTGCAGGCGGATTTACCGGTGGTTTGTGTATTACGATATTGATGATACCGTAGAAGCTACTATCATAACCCCGCTGGCTGATATCATGCGGGCCAATAATTATGAGATCAAAGCGGTATTGAATGTTTTATTAAAAAGCGAACACTTTTTTGATATCCTGGCCAAGGGTTGTCAGATCAAAAGTCCGGTAGACCTGGTAGTGGGTTTGTGCAGGGAATTTGGTGTCCCTTTTCAACCGTCCACAGATTATGTTACGAATTATGGGTTTTATAATTATCTCGTAAGTAATGCTTCCAATATGCTCCAGAGTATCGGTGATCCGCCGGATGTGAGTGGCTGGAAAGCATATTACCAGGCACCACAGTACTATGAGATCTGGATCACGAGTGATACCTTACCGAAAAGAAACCAGTTCACCGATTCGATCATCAACAATGGCTATACGTTCAATGGAAAAAAATTACAGATAGATGCGGCAGCGTTTGCGCAGACCCTATCCAATCCCGGCGACCCCAATCAGCTGATCATTGATATCCTTAAGATCATGTACCGGATAGATATTTCTGCGGCATCCAGAAATCAGTTAAAGACAGATATTTTACTGGGGGGACAGGCCAGTGATTATTACTGGACAGATGCCTGGAATGCTTACCTGAATTTTCCGTCCAACACTGCCAATACCACAACAGTGAAGAACCGTTTGCGCGACCTGATCCGGTATTTTATGGACCTGGCTGAATACCAATTAGCTTAAAACCCAACGCATGAAGAGAAGAGATTTTTTACGCAATACCTTACCTGCCGGAGTAATGTTGCCTTCATTGGTGAGTGGGTTTTCATTCAGGGCATTCAGTGCCGATTCGAATATTATGCGTTCCCTGCTGATGCCGGTAACAGAAACGGATCATGTGTTTGTGATCATACAACTGAATGGTGGCAATGATGGGTTGAATATGGTGGTGCCTATCGAAAGCTTCAGCAATTATGTAAATGCAAGAGAGAATATTTATATCCCGGAAGAAAAAGTATTACCGCTAAATGGAAAAGCGGGTTTGCATCCATCCATGACAGGCCTTCATGCCATGTATAATAAAGGACTGTTGAAAGTAGTGCAGTCGGTGGGCTATCCCCAGCCCAGTTATTCGCATTTCAGGGCAACAGATATCTGGATGAGTGCGAGTGATAGTAATGCGGAAGTGAATACGGGCTGGGCAGGCAGGTACCTGAATTATGAGTATCCCAATTTTCCAAACGGTTATCCCAATGCCACCATGAAAGATCCGTTGGCGATACAGATCGGATCTTCCACTTCGTTAACGCTGCAGGGGCCAGCGGTGAATATGGGAATGAGTATCAGCAATACGAGCAATTTTTATAACCTGATCAATGGTATACAGGATCCCGCACCTAATACCCCGGCAGGTAAAGAGCTTACCTATATCAGAACCATCGCACAGCAAACGCAACAATATGCGAGCGTGATCAAAGATGCGGCATTACAAACGGTGCAGCAGGTGAGTTATCCAACCAATAATTCACTGGGCGATCAGTTGAAGATTGTTGCAAGGTTGATCAAGGGAGGGTTGACTACCCGGATCTATATGGTGAATTACGGGGGATTTGATACCCATTCCAACCAGGTGAACAGTACGGATTCCACAACAGGTACGCATGCGAAATTATTAGGCAATGTAAGTGATGCGATCAGGGCATTCCAGGATGACCTGAAATTTTTAGGTGTGGATGACAGGGTGGTAGGTATGACTTTTTCTGAATTTGGCAGAAGGATCAAAAGTAATGGCAGTACCGGCACCGATCATGGTTCTGCGGCACCCTTATTTGTATTTGGCAAACATGTGATGGGAGGGGTGCTGGGCGATACACCGGTCTTGCCGGCGAATGCAACCGTAAGTGATAACCTTCCTTTTCAATATGATTTCAGGAGCATCTATTCCACTATTTTGTCAAACTGGTTATGTGTAAAGGAATCCGATCTGCAGCAGATCATGCTCAAAAATTTTCAGCTCCTGCCTTTAGTGAATGCTGGAGGATGCCAGAAACCGATCAATCTTTCCGGAGAATCTCTGGTGAGCAATTACCCAAATCCGTTCAACAGTTCAACAGTAATTACATTCAAAACCGATGGGGGGCATACTATGGTGCAGATCATGGATACATCGGGTAAA
Source organism: uncultured Chitinophagaceae bacterium (assembly GCA_966076165.1). Lineage (GTDB taxonomy): Bacteria > Bacteroidota > Bacteroidia > Chitinophagales > Chitinophagaceae > Sediminibacterium. The sequence goes on along the minus strand of CBHRAM010000005.1, from coordinate 8,824 downwards.
GTGATCACTACCTTAACAGACCGTGAGTATACTGCCGGTACTTATTCGGTGGTGTTCGACAGTGGATTGCTTCCTTCCGGTGTGTATTATGCCAGACTGCAGAATATGGCCACCCAGCAGGTTCGGACCATGTTGAAAGTCAAATAGAAACCCCATTTGATAAAGAAACCTCAAAATTGAGGGGCCGGTATTGATGTGGGGCAAAAAATGTTATGTTTGCAACGATGTAACATTTCTACTTGACAAGACCCCTAACCATACGAAGTATTCTGGCAGGTTTTTTTCTGCTGTTGTTTGCATTCTGCATTACACCTAAGCGCACCCTCCATAATCTCATTGCCAATCATAAAGATGGGCGCACAGGGGCCAGGGCCAATGAACCCAATCAATCACAGATCGGGCGATCAGGGTTTAATTGTCAACTGGATAACCTGATCAGTGAATCACCCTTTGTTGAGGATTCGCAAATTTCCTTTACTCTTCTGGAACCTGTTTTTTCTGACTATCAGGAAAAATATGCGGGTTCTTTTTATACTGCTGAATTTTTCTGCTCCGGTTTGCGGGGGCCACCTGCCTGTTAGTATGTATTTGCGGGATTGACAGGATCAATCTTGTATGCTTACCTATTTATTAACAGATAAATGATGAACTTCATCATCGGTTTCCCCAATTCTTATTATGAAATTATTGAGCAATTATAAAGCAGTATTACTGACTTTCCTTTCGGGCATGGTTGTTTGCACATCTATTGCATCAGATGAAACAGCCAATTCGGTTCTTAGTGGAAAAATAACGGAAGCAAAGAACGGCAAGCCCTTAGCCGGAGCGGTCATCTATCTGCATGAGGCTAAAACAGGAGCGATTGCAGATGCAAATGGATTTTATAAAACACCTGTGGTGCCGGCAGGAAAATACCTGGTCGAAATATCTTTTCAGGGCTATGCTTCTATTCTGGAGACAATGGACATTACCAATAACCCGGTGAGAAATTTTGTACTAAAAGAAACGTTTGTTGAAAATGAAGCGGTAACGGTTACCGGTGTGGCATCTGCTTCTAAAGTAAAGCAGTCTGTTCAGCCCATTTCCATTGTAAAGCATGCAGATCTTTTGCATACAAGCTCATTGAATGTGATTGATGCATTGAGCAAACTGGTGCCCGGTGTATCCAGCTTATCAACCGGCCCGGCTATTTCCAAACCGGTGATCCGTGGGTTGGGTTATAACCGTGTGGTAACGGTACATGATGGTGTGCGGCAGGAGGGACAGCAATGGGGCGATGAGCATGGGATTGAGATTGATGAATACAGTGTTCAGAAAGTAGAAGTACTGAAAGGCCCGGCTTCTTTGTTTTATGGAAGTGATGCCATGGCTGGGGTAGTTCACCTCATTACCAATGTACCTGTTGAAGAAGGAACCATTAAAGCCAATTTACTGGGAACTTTTATTGATAACAACGGATTGTTTGGCGGAAGCGGCAATATAGCCGGCCATTTGAAAAACGGGTTTAACTGGAATGTGTACGGCACGTCAAAATCTGCTGCCGATTACAGTAACAAGTATGATGGTAAGGTATTCAACAGCCGTTTCTTTGAAAAGAATTTTGGGGGATATGTGGGTATCAATAAATCATGGGGGTATAGCCATTTGCTGATCAGCAACTTTAACCAGAAGCTGGGGGTAGTAGAAGGGGCACGAGACCCGCTTACCGGAAAATTTCTTGTGTACAGTGAGACACCCGATGAACATGTGGCAACAACAGATGAGCTGAACAGCAGAACTTTATTCAATCCTTACCAGCAGGTTACCCATTTCAAAATAGCAAGTGATAATAATTTTTCGATCGGTAAGAACCGGCTGGCTGTCAATATTGGTTTTCAGCGTAACCAGCGCCGCGAATTGGGCGATCATGATCAGCCTTATACGCCCAGCCTGCATTTTGACCTGCAAACCATCAACTATAATATCCAGTATAACCTGGCAGAAAAAACCGGATGGAAAACATCGATCGGTGCCACTGGCATGTATCAGCAGAACAGGAATTTAGCGGATGAAGTATTGATACCTGAGTATAACCAGTTTGATGGTGGTGTATTTGTGTATTCAAAGAAAACGTTTAATAATAACCTCACCGTGAGCGGTGGACTTAGGGCAGATACAAGGCATGTAAGCGGTAAGCAATATCTTGACAATGGAGTGGTTAAGTTTACGGCCTTTGATAAATCTTTCGGAAATATCAGCGGCAGTGCGGGGGTAAGTTATGATGCCAGTGAGGTAGTTACGCTGAAGTTTAACCTGGCACGTGGTTTTCGGGCACCCAGTGTGAGTGAATTAGGCAGCAACGGTGCGCATGAAGGAACCAGCCGTTATGAATATGGTGATAATAACCTGCAAACAGAAACCTCTTTTCAGGTAGATGCGGGCATGGAAGTAAATACAGAACATGTAAGCCTGATACTGAATGCTTTCTATAACAATATTGCCAACTATATTTTCTACAGTAAACTCGAAGCCAAAAGAGGTGGTGATTCATTGGTAAATATTGGCGGAACGAATATGACCGCTTTTAAATTTAAACAATCCTCTGCTACCCTGGTAGGTTTTGAAGTGAAACTCGATCTGCATCCGCACCCGCTTGACTGGCTGCATTTTGAGAACAGCTTTTCTTATGTAGCAGGCCATTTTAATGAAAGTTTTGAGGGCACTAACAAATTGCCTTTTATTCCGTCACCCAAACTGGAAAGTGAACTGCGCGCAGATTTCAAAAAAGCAGGAAAGAGTTTTAAAAATCTCTATTTCAAGATAGAAGCAGATATGGTTGCGGCACAGAACAGGGTGTTTACAGCCTATAATACAGAAACCCCTACTGATGGGTATCGTTTATTCAATATCGGGACCGGTACAGAGGTTACAGATAAAAAAGGAAAGATCTTATTTGGCATTAACCTTTCACTGAATAATATCACCGATGTGGCGTATCAGAATAATATGAGCCGCTTAAAATATACTGACCTGAATGCGGTAACCGGCAGGATGGGTGTTTTTAACATGGGCCGTAACCTGAGTTTAAAAGTGAATGTGCCGCTCGAGTTCAGACTGAGATCATAAGTCGTTAGCAGAGGGGCCCGTTCTTGCGATCAAATTTTTTACCAGTTGATAATGACTTTGACCGCAAGATTACTCCCCATATTATAAATACCCGAACGGCCATTGGAAGCATGGGTATAATACTCAAAATATTTTAACCGGTTCTGGTGCGATTGATACGCAATATTGAAAAGGTTATTGGCATTGATAAATAACTGGCAGAAACTTTTACCCTGTTTATTGATCAGGCTGATGCCTGCGCCTATATTTATCAAGCTGTATCCTTCTGTGCGCGTTTCAGTATTGTCAACAGCATAGAATTTATTTTGGGCAGCATTGGTTTCTATTTCTGTTTGCAGATAAGCATCCGAAAACCATTGTTTTTTTGTGGGAAGGGTAGCGCGTAAGCGGGTGACTGTTCGGAAAGGCGGGATCAGGGGAAGATATTTTGCATCCATACCCGAGATCTTCAATGCTTCCTGATCGGTATTGACCCCGATGATCATGGAGACGTTATTCTGTAGATTCAGCCAGGGATAAGCATTTGGATGAAGGGTGATATTTGCTTCAGCGCCGTATAAGCGGGCGCTTCCCTGTTTGTACCCGTAAGTAAAGTTGCCGGGAATGATCTCTAAAGGCTGGCCATTGCTGTTAAATAATTTCTGCAAAAAAATATACCGGTTGATCTGGTTATTGAATACTTCAATATTCGCATCCACATCGGGATAGGAAAAAAAGAAGCCTAGATCTGTTTGCCAGTTTGATTCCGGTTGAAAATTACGGTTACCAATATAATAAATATGCGCGCCGGGATCCAGTCCGTCTGAACCGATCTCAGGAATAGAAGGGCTTCTGTATCCCGTTGCAAAATTGGCTTTGAAACTGATAGCGTTGGAGATCGTATGCACCAGGCCCAGGCTACCCGATACACCATTGAACCGGCGGTGATAGGCAGGAAAATTCAGGATAGCCAGAGCCGTGTCTGGAAAGAAAACCTGTTTCATAAAACCGGTGCTGTTTTCTTTGCGTGAATAAAAATTTTCCCAGTTGATGCTGCGGTTATCCAAGCGGATCCCGCCAATAAGAACGGTTTTGTTGAATTCTTTTTTTGCCACCAGATAGGTGCCGATATCAAACAAACGGTAATCGGGTATCGGAAAATCAGTGGCATCTTTATTCCTGTTTTCCTGGTACATACCATTGATGCCATATGTAAAACGGATGCCGGCCCATTCCGGAAAATTGTATTTCAGTTCATAATTCAAGGTGGTCAGTCTTACATATAAACCTGCCTGCTGCGGAGAAACCGGATGATTGAATTCTCTTCTGATATTCTGTTGAACACCCAATAAAGTAGATAATTCTCCAGCACCCAACGTGTAGCTTCCTTTTTGGTACAAGCGATAGTGTTGTATGTGCTGGTGCAGATCAGCGATCTGATAGGTTAAGGACCGGTTTTGGCTTACCAGGGGCCTGTTCCGGATATCATCTTTGTCTGCTTCCTGTACCTGGTAAGTAAACTGCCTGGTTAACGAATCCCTGCTTCCATCCGGTATTTCCTGGAGATTGTCATAGATATTCAGCTGAATATAATTTTTATACTTAGCACTTTCCCAACCTGCCATCAGTGAAAGATTTTTTTCACTGTAGCCTGTATTGTACACGCGGTGATCTATTTTGTTTTGATAATCCATTGCAGATTTCGCAGACCCGCGCATACTCCATAGAAACCCTTTGGTTTTATAATGCAGGCCAATAGTGGCTCCTATCATTCCGTTGTTGAAATGATATTCGGTTACTGCATCGCCTTTGATCTGCCCGTCACTTTCTGCCGGCGACCCGGGAATTAGGTTTACCACACCCGCAATCGCATCCGATCCATACATCAGGCTGGCCGGGCCTTTTACTACTTCAGCCCTCGCAATGCCATAAGGGTCTATTTCAACCCCATGCTCATCGCCCCATTGCTGTCCCTCCTGCCTGATCCCATCATACAAGGTAAGCACCCGGTTATACCCAAGCCCACGGATAAAAGGCTTGCTGATATTGGGCCCTGTAGTAATGGCGCTGATACCCGGCACCGATTTCAGTAAAGCGTCGATCACATTACTGCTGGTGCTTTTATTCATTTCTTTTTGCGAAATGATGGCAATAGAAACAGGCGTTCTTTTTATTTTGGTGGCACCGGTTACGGCGGTAACGACTACCTGGTCCAGCTCATTCTCCGCTTCGGTCAACCGGATCACTTCGTTTCCTGGAAAAGCGATCTCTCTGGTCATATGCATAAAACCTATGCTGTTGATCCTGATCTGTTGTTTGTTTTTTTGTAATTCCCTGATCTCAAAATGCCCCAGACTATCACTAACTGTTTTTTTGCCCGTAGATAGTACCGTGATCACTGCAGATACTACCGGCCGGTTGTCCTTGCCGGAAACTACATACCCTGAAAAAAGAAACCTGTCAGAGGCCTTGGTATCCTGCCCCGCGGAAGAAAAGGTGATTAACAGGGCAATCCCTGCCCACAAATTTTTCATTTGCACAATTAAAATTTAGACAAACCTAAATTTTAATTTCAATAAATAGAAAATATATTTTATAGTGCTTGAATTTCAGTCGTTTAGGCTGGTACGGTCCTGCTTTTCATCCACAATGCCCGCCACTCAAATATTTTGTATTTTTCCTGTATGGATATTTCAATCAATACCCCGGCTTTATTGTTCCCCGCTATCAGCCTGATCATGTTGGCTTATACCAACCGCTTTCTGGCATTGAGTAACCGCGTACGCAGTCTGCACGATAAATACCAGAACCATGAACAGAAACACATTATCCATGGCCAGATCAAGAACCTGCGTTACCGTTTAAAACTGATCAAGAATATGCAGGCGCTGGGGGTGCTTACTTTTTTGAGTTGTATCCTTTGTATGTACCTGATCTATATTGAAGCCATGGCAGTGGCCCATTTTGTATTTGCTTTCAGCCTCATCACGTTCTCTGCTTCACTGGCTTTATCCTTACTGGAAATTCAGCTCAGCACCAAAGCCCTGGAACTCGAATTAAGTGATATGGAAGGACTGGAAGACCCTTCGGTGATGGAGTATCTGAAGAAGAAGTTTGATAAGGATTAGGTAGTATAGTTAAAATAGTCAAGATAGTTAAAGGGGTTAAAACAGCAGGAGTAGATATTTTCTCTTCTAACTGTTTTAACCCCTTTAACCTTTTTAACTATGTTCATTCTCAAGCCATCGCCATCGCTTTTCTTTCGCCTATCTGCTGTCTCCACATGGCATAATACAATCCTTTTTCGGCAAGCAGTTCATGGTGGGTACCTGTTTCTACTACCTGCCCTTTTTCCAGAACATAGATCCTGTCGGCATGCATGATAGTACTTAGCCTGTGTGCAATCATAACGGTGATCTGTTCTTTTTCAGAAGAAATTCTGCGGATGGTATTGGTGATCTCTTCTTCTGTGATACTATCAAGTGCAGAAGTGGCTTCATCAAATATCAATAAGTGCGGATGGCGCAATAAGGCACGGGCAATGGATAAACGTTGTTTCTCACCACCGCTTAGTTTCAAGCCACCTTCACCGATCATGGTATCCAAACCATTTTCTGCCCTTGCCAGAAGGTTATCACAACTGGCTTTGTGCAGGGCTTCTCTTACATCTTCTTCCGTTGCTTCGGGATACACAAACAGGAGGTTCTCTCGTATGGTGCCTGCAAACAATTGTGTATCCTGTGTTACGAAACCGATCTGGCTGCGTAATTCATCGAACAGAATGTTTTTGCTGTCGATACCATTATACAGAATACTTCCTTCCTGTGTATGGTATAAGCCCACCAGCAATTTCATTAAAGTACTTTTTCCGGCACCGCTTGGTCCTACAAAGGCAATGCTTTGTCCCAGCTCCACATCAAAACTGATATCATCCAATGCTTTGAACTGTGCGGTCTGGTGTTTGAAAGAGATATTCTGGAAGGATAATTTTTCAATATCACCCAGGTGATGCGGGTAACTGGGGCGTGGCTCTGATGGCTTTTCCATCAGGTTATGGAAATTGTTGAGGGAAGCTTCTGCTTCGCGATAGGATAAAATGATATTACCGATCTCCTGCAGAGGGCCGAAAATAAAGAAGGAATAAAAGGTCAGCGTCATTACTTCACCCGCCGTTAATTCGCCACGGAACACCAACCATAATAATGTGAACATGATCACCTGCCGTAAGAAATTCACAAAAGTTCCCTGTATAAAACTGAGGGTACGGATGCTTTTTACTTTTCTTAATTCAAGCCCTAATATTTTATAGGTGTTCTTATTGAGACGGTTAATTTCCTGATCGGTAAGCCCCAGGCTTTTTACCAGCTCAATATTACGCAGGCTTTCTGTGGTGCTTCCTGCCAAAGTAGTGGTTTCTTTAACGATGGTCTTCTGGATCACTTTTATTTTCCGGCTAAGAAAGCTGGTGAGTAGTGATAGCAGCACGATTCCCACTACATAGATCGGCATAATGGACCAATGCAGGCGGAAAGAATACACAGAAATAAAAACGATTCCCACCAGGATACTGAAGAGTACATTGATAAAGGAGATAATAAATCTTTCCGTATCGGTTCTGACTTTGGTGAGGATCGACAATGTTTCACCGCTGCGCTGGTCTTCAAATTCCTGGTAGGGCAACTGCATGGAATGTTTTAATCCATCGGTAAAGATCTTCGCACCGAATTTCTGCACTACCACATTACTGAAATAATCCTGGAAGGCTTTGGCGATCCGCGATACCATGGCCACACTGATCAGGATCCCCAGGAAACCGATCACGCCCCAGATAAACTCGGTTTCAGTTCTGGTGGCCGTAACAATAAACTGTTTTTTTGCGTCAAAATAACCTACCTGTAAAGGGTGGGTGGCGTATTGGTCGATCAGCTTTCCAAAGAAATAAGGATCCAGCATGGAAAACGACTGGTTGATAGCCGCCAGTAAAAGCGCCAGTAACACCAGCCATTTGTAAGGTTTGAGGTATTGTAAGAGTAGTTTCATCAATTGGTTGTTTAGTAAAGAACTTAGATAGTCAATTTCCGTACAATTTCTTAAAAACTGACAAAGTTTCTACTATCTGTTGAATAAGACAGGGATATGAGGCAGTGGAAGCTTATTTTTACGCCCAAATAGGGGTTTATGAAACAGGTTTTGGTTGATATGCACCGGCTTAAATATAATCCGTTCAATGGGTTATACAGCGTTTGCATCAACCTTGGCAAAGCCCTGGCCGCAACCCACCCGCAGGATATGGAGTTGAACTATTACCTGCCAAAAAAGGATTTCGGGATCTTCGGGCCGGAAGCAAAATACACAGAGCATAGATCAATCGACAAGTTTTACAAATTCGGTACCGGTAAATACGATCTCTGGCATGTTACCACTCAGCTTTCCTGGTACAGACCCTTTAATAAACGGACCAAAGTTTTATATACCCTTTACGATTTCAGTTACCTGATAGAAGATGCTGCCAATGTGGAAAGGAATAAACGTTTGTTACAACAAACGCAGGAGCGCATCAACAGGGCCGATTACATAACCGGGATCTCACAATTTGCCATCGACGAAGCTGCCAAACACCTGAACCTTGGCAATAAACCCACAAAAGCGATTCAGTTGGGATGTACGGTTGCTACTTTTCCCGGATTTGATACGCCAAAATACCGTCCGGCAAAACCTTTTCTGTTCACGATCGGACTGG